>CAYXQX010000189.1:0-7277 GCA_964467485.1 uncultured Porphyromonadaceae bacterium
GATTCTTAAACCGGGTGTTCCACAGGGGCTTAATGAGTATCTGGATAAGAAGCTGTTAAATAAGCTACCAGAAGAAGTTGGTGTATATTATTTATGGGATGAGAAAGGTGACCTTATATATATTGGGAAAAGCATTAATATTCGTTCCAGGGTGCATCAGCATTTATATAATAATTCTACCAAGAGGGCTATGGATATGAAGGACCGGGTGGCTGATATTACCTGGGAATTGACGGGTAATGAGCTTGTTGCTCTATTACTTGAATCGGCTGAGATAAAAGTAAAAAGGCCTTTCTATAACCGTAAATTAAAGCGGTCAGTATTTAGTATCGGCCTTTTTGCTGAGGAGGATAAGAAAGGATACCTGAGATTAAGAGTTGACAAGTATGATGAGGATGAATATCCTATTACAAGCTTCACATCTAAAAGGGAGGCAAAGGAGATATTGCATAAGTGGGTTGACGAATTTCAATTATGTCAAAAGCTATGCGGCCTGTATGAGAGCAGTGGAGCATGTTTTCAACATGGAATAGGGGAGTGCCTGGGTGCTTGTGATGGAAAGGAACTCCCGGAAAATTACAATATCAGGGTTAGAGAATTACTTGATAAATTTGAGTATGATCACCATAATTTCCTGATTCTGTTACCGGGCAGGATTAAAGATGAAGTATCGGTTGTGGGGATAGAAAATGGCAATTTTCTTGGCTTCGGATATGCCCCTGCTGAGCATCAGGCAAATCAGGAATTATTAAAAGACAGCATAAAAAGTTATCCTGATAATCGTGATGCACACTCGATAATCAAATTATACCTGCGTAAGAACACGGCGCAAATAATTGCATATTAACGGAGTAACGGAGTAACGGAATAACGGAATAACGGAGTAACGGATTCTATTTCATTGACCTGATTCTTACGTCAATGCCGCTGCCGAGCAGCATTTTTACAAGATCTTCGGTAACTGTTTCTCCAAAATGATATGGATAAAGGATTTTCGGTTTGATTATTTGCGCACATATTGCAACTAATTGAGGCTCCATGGTGTAGGGGAGATTCATAGGTAGAAAGGCAACCGTAATATCCAGCAGATTTTCCATCTCAGGTACATACTCGGTGTCTCCTGCAACATACACTCTGGTGGTTGAGAAGTTTATGACATATCCATTCCCTTCACCTTTGGGATGGTAAGGTTTCCCATTGCCTTTTTTTGCTAAGCGGTTATATGCGGGTACGGCCTCAACGGGGAAGCCTGCCACAGCAGTATAGTCACCATTTTTAAGAACTTTTCCTTTTTTGATAATGTCGTAGCATTTTTTTGTAAGGAATATCTCTGTTCCTTCTTTTTCAATAGCCTTAATTGCAGAAGGGTCGAGATGGTCCCCATGTTCATGAGTAATCAGGATTGCATCTGCCTTGGGTAATTTACTGTAGTCGGCGAGCTTTGACCAGGGATCAATATGGATTACTTTATCCTGATATTCAAACATCAGAGTTCCATGTCCGATAAATGTTATTTTAAGATCACCGCCAACAGTTTCAATGATATCCTGTTGAAAATCCTGCGCAGAAATTGACAAACTTGCGAGACAGAATACTATTGGTAAAAGTGTTTTTATTCTCATGATAAACTAGTTTTTTGCAACCCAGCATCCAGCACCCAGCACCCAGGTTGTCATTTCTTCTTCATGATTTTTCGTTTCTGGCGCTTAAATTCTCTTTCCGAGAGGCTGCCATCACGGTACAGGCGTTCCAGTCGCTCCAGTTGGTCCAGTCTTTCAGTATAATCCTGGGTACCCCTCATTTTCCTCATTAAAACCGGTACTGCTATAAGAGCAATACCTCCTAATGTTACCAGTAATTCCCAGCTTCCCAAAATACCTGCAATACTCATATTGAATATGTTTTGGGCAAAATTAAAAAAACTAAGCTGATCTTACGGGTATTTTTTAAATTGTGTTTAATCTGCATTGGTTATTTTTGTTCTTTTGCATCATTCGTTAATAAAATATGTGAGATGAGATATATATGCATTTTTCTTCTGTTGATTTTAGTATCCTGTTCCTCCGATAAGCAACAATCAATTTTTCATCAGGATAAATTTCAGCCTATGGATATTGATATTCATAATGTTGTTGATCATGTGAATCCGATGGTTGGGACTGAGTCTACTTACAGGCTTTCACATGGAAATACCTATCCTGCTATTGCGATGCCATGGGGCATGAATTTCTGGACACCTCAAACCGGCAAGATGGGTAATGGATGGGCCTATGGATATAAGGATAGCTTGATCCGGGGAATTAAACAAACACATCAGCCAAGTCCATGGATAAATGATTACGGAGCTTTTTCTCTTATGGCAATTACTGGAGATCCAATATTTAATGAGGATCAAAGGGCTTCCACTTTTAAGCACTCCAAGGAAATATCCAAGCCATATTATTATCATGTTTTTCTTGAAGATTATGATATCAGTGTTGAGGTTAGTCCAACAGACAGGGCTGCGATGTTTCGTTTTACTTTTCCGGAAACTGATAATGCATGGATTATTGTTGATGCTTTTAATGAGGGTAGCCATGTTAGGGTTATACCGGAGGAGCGTAAGATTGTTGGATATTCTATGAATAATTCGGGAGGGGTGCCAGAGGGTTTTGCCAATTATTTTGTAATAACCTTCGATCATGATTTTGAGGAGTATGGGACCTCCAGGGATGGGAGCATCAATTTGGGGAAAGATGAAGCAGAAAGTGATCATTGCGGAGGCTTAATCCGGTTTAAAACAGATGCAGGGGAATCGGTAATGGCAAAAGTGGCCTCTTCTTTCATTGGCATAAACCAGGCAGAGTTGAATCTTTTAAGAGAAGTTGGAGACATGAATTTTGAGCAGGTTAAGGAGGGTGCAAAGGACTACTGGAACCAGCTAATGAGTCGTATTTACGTTGAGGATGATGATACAGAAAAGATATCAACCTTCTATACTGCTCTATATAGGACTATGCTTTTCCCACGTAAGTTCTATGAATATGATGAGTCGGGCAAAATGGTCCATTATAGTCCATACAACGGTGAGTTAAGAGAAGGATTTATGTTTACTGATAATGGTTTTTGGGATACTTTCAGAGCTGTATTTCCATTCTTCACTCTTGTATTCCCGGAGTTCAACAGTCAGCTTATGCAGGGATTAGTAAATACTTACGAGGAGAGTGGCTGGCTGCCTGAATGGGCTTCTCCAGGGCACCGTAACTGTATGATTGGCAGTAACTCAGCGTCTCTCATAGCTGATTCTTACATAAAAGGAATAAGGGGATATGATATAGATGTTCTGTATGAGGCTATAATAAAAAACACCAAACTGGAAGGTCCTTTAACCTCTGTAGGGCGCGAGGGGGTTGATTATTATAATGAGCTGGGGTATATTCCTTATGATGTAGGTATTAATGAAAATGCTGCAAGAAGTCTTGAGTATTCTTATGCTGATTTTACGATTTGGAAATTAGCGGATGCATTAGGAAAGTCATCTAAAGAGAAGAACCTTTTTAAGGCCAGGGCACAGAATTACAGAAATCTATTTGATCAAAGCACCAATTTCATGAGAGGCAAGAACGAGGATGGGAGCTGGCAGGAGCCCTTTGTGCCTGAGGCTTGGGGTGGGGCTTTTACCGAGGGAAGCTCGTGGCATTATACCTGGTCGGTTTTTCAGGATCCACAGGGATTAATAGATATGATGGGAGGGGATGAGACTTTTGTTGGCAAATTGGATTCAGTTTTCAGTATGCCGCCAATTTTTGATTTCACTTATTATGGTTTTGAGATACATGAAATAACGGAGATGGTTCTAGCCGATATGGGGCAGTATGCTCATGGTAATCAGCCTATACAGCATGGTATTTACTTGTATAATTATACTAGTCAACCCTGGAAGGCCCAATATTGGTTAAGGCAGGTAATGGACAAGCTTTATAGTCCTTATCCTGATGGCTTATGCGGTGATGAAGACAATGGACAAACATCAGCTTGGTATGTCTTTTCTGCTATGGGGTTTTACCCTGTATGCCCCGGACAGCCTGAATATGTAGTAGGGTCACCATTATTTGATAAGATTAGCTTGAACCTGGAGAATGGCAGCAGTCTTAATATTGAAGCTCGAAATAATACAGGTGATAACGTATATATCCAGTCGCTCAATATGAATGGGAAGAATTACACCAAAAACTATTTCCTGCATGAAGATCTCCTTAAGGGAGGAAATCTTGTATTTGAGATGGGGCCTGAACCCAATAAGAACAGGGGGATTGGGAAGAAAGACAAACCTTATTCCATGACAAAAAAGTAACTAAGCACTAAGCTTTACTCCACTTTCTTCAATTTTAGAAGATCTATACCCACCATGTATTTGGGTAGAGCTTTCTTGTGTTTTCCTGTGGTTTGCAGGGTGAGAGTGTTTGCTCCTTTGTCAAATTTGTAAATACCAAGATTAATTTTTCCTGTGATAACATCCTGACCTTTCTGGTTATGATATCCCTTTATGGTTGAAGGATAGAATTTGTTATTGATGGCTATTTTAAAGTTTGCGTAATCGATAGCTTTGGTATAGGTCAGTTGCACTTGATAGTTCCCTTCTTCTTCTATCAGAAAATCGGCATTCAGGCTGGCATTTTCGTTATCAGCTATCCACCATAATTGTGAATCATTGCTCCACCCCCATTTTTTGTCATTCTGAATCTGATAATTACCATTACTCACTTCGGTAACCCGGAGTATTTCACCTTCGAGCATTCCATTAACAACCGGTTTTGGTTTAATGAGATCAGCTTTTCTTAATGACACCTTCTTTTTAACAGCATCTATATCAGGCTGTATATTGCAGAATCCGCCAGGTTTCATATACCAGAAGGACATAGGAGCATAATTCATTACAGTTTTGGCCCAATGCCAAAGTTCCAGATCAAATTGGAGGGATTGTTGGAATGGTATACGGTCGAGCATATAGTACCTTAGGTTTACCGACATACCAGGATGAAAGTTGCCAGATCCATCGGGCTGAGCTATTAGGAAATGGGAGAATTTCTCAGGTCGGCACCAGGCATATCCAAAATAATCCTCCGTGCCAGTGCCTACAAAGGATGGAAAGGATTCTCCATCCACCCAAATTTTTTCATCGCCTTCACCCCACCAGGCGTCAGCTGTATTGAATATTGTAAGTCCTGTTCCCATATATACGCCTTCTCCGCTCAGAGTGACGTAATTAACATCAAAGTGTCCGTCGTCACCATTAACATAGCTTGATCCTCCTGATTCAACTTCGTGAAGTTCGCTCCAGTTGGCACCAAAATGCATTGAGCTTCCATTCCACTGGTAGGAATCAGTATAGGCATATTGATTTACAATGGTAACAGCTTGGTCGCCATAGTTAATCAGTTTAAATTCAGCAGATTTTTTAAAAGGCATCATCCAGAAACAACTGAGGGTTCCGTCCTCAGTAACTTCCGTATACCATGTTTTTGATGGTCTGATTTGATAAGCTGTGCCGAAAAATTCACCAACCGGAGCCCATACAGTTTTTTCGCCGTCAAAAGTTATTTGAATGACTGTTGACCTTAATGCTTGTGGAAGATCTTCTGCATCAATTTTGACCTGTATTTTGTAGATTGCTTTTTTCCCGGATATATTAATATCACTGGATTCACCACTATTTATAACCCCATCAGTGGAATTGTTGGCTAATGAGCTAAAGGGAATGGTTTTATGATTGTCTCCACTAAGCTTTTGCTGTGTATTTTCTATTTCAGTTGTTAGTGCTTCCATATCTTCTGTGGTGAAGCTTGTCACTACAGTTCCTTCCTCATAAGTCCTGTAGTCGATGTTGTAATATACAGATGGACTGTGTTTTGCAGGATCGAGAGCTGGACATTCATAAGTGACTTTCAGGTGCTTAGAGTATGGGATCGGGAGATAAAGATTATGTCCTCTCTGATAGTAGTTTGTTTCGGGAGATACACTAGAGCTTAAAGGTTCTCCCACAAGATCACCGCCTGAAATTATATCCAGGACTGGACCTCCAATCTCAGCTTTATCCGATCCGTCAAAATAAAACCGGATGGTACCTGTATAAGCTGCCTCATTGCCGAAAGTCATCCAGAAACGGACTATGGCACCCGGACCATCAGCATCCAACATCACAAATTCGCGACGACCGTTATTTTCTTCATGTCTTATAAACCATGATGCATCATGATTAGCATACCAGCCATCTTCATTAGGGCTCACAGTATTTTGGTCATAGCTACTATACTGTTTGCATGTGAAATATGGAGTAGGGTAGCTGCCAGGCGCTTCTCTGTCGGTCATTTCTGATAATAAGCTTCCCAGATTGATTACCTGATTGTTGTTGCAACTCTGAAAGCTTGTGATTGATAAAACTGCCATCAGGACTATAATAGAAATGCTTAATAGTGGAGAATTCTTTTTCATGATTTGGCTGGATTTTTAAAATAATTGAATAAAGGTATTCAATTATTTTATTTGAGCTAACATTACAGTTTTCTTACTCCTCCGATTAACCATTCCACGGTTCATTGCCACCCCCACCGATTCCTAAGTTCGAATTCTCCAAAAATGGTGATTTTTCGCATGGTAATTAAATTTGCTTTCGTAACTTTATCGATCGAAGCGAAACAAAAACTAAGCAAAAAAAACATGTCAGAACAAAAGCTTGATCCAGCACTCGAGTACCATATGCTCGGGCGGCCTGGTAAGATCGAAGTTGTACCTACCAAACCTCATAGCACGCAGAGGGATTTATCATTAGCCTATACACCTGGTGTTGCGATTCCTTGCAAGGCTATCGAGAAAGACCCAAGTGATGCATACAAGTACACAGCTAAGGGCAATCTTGTTGGTGTAATCTCTAATGGGACAGCGGTTCTGGGATTGGGAGATATAGGCCCTCTGGCAGGCAAGCCTGTTATGGAGGGTAAAGGATTGCTTTTTAAGATTTTTGCCGATGTTGATGTTTTTGATATTGAGGTTGATGAGAAGGATATAGATAAGATTATTCAAACTGTTAAGGCTATTTCACCGACTTTTGGCGGGATCAATCTTGAAGACATAAAAGCTCCCGAATGTTTTGAAATTGAACAAAGGTTGATTGAGGAGTTGGATATTCCGGTTTTTCATGACGATCAACATGGGACAGCGATAATATCATCGGCAGGTTTGTTAAACGCGCTTGAGTTGGTAGGGAAATCTATTGAAGATATCAAAGTTGTGGTAAATGG
>CAYXQX010000190.1:0-7268 GCA_964467485.1 uncultured Porphyromonadaceae bacterium
ACCGTCAAGGAGGTCTTTTTAGCCTTCTTTTTATCCTGATCCTGAAGATTTTCGCTCGCCTTATTCGTGTAGGCCGAAAATGCCAGTATAATTACCAGAGCAAAGGGCAGTAACAGAACCTCTTTGATTCTGTTAGCCAATCTTGTTTTTCTCTTGTTCATCATTTTAATTCTTTTTTTAATTAGACCTTTACTGAAACCGTTTACCATGGCAAGCTTCTGCTGCCCAATACTATTACTCAGAAGGGCATACTGATACTCTCGCTGGTCAACAACTCCATTTATAAGTGTTTGATCGACAAGGAATTCATTATTCTTTACCACAGATGATTTCAGCATCCAGGCAAAGGGGTTGAACCATTGAAAAGCAATTACCAGTTCAGAAAGAAGAAGATCGTAGGAATGCTTTTGTTTGTAATGGACCATCTCATGGCTCACGATCTTATCCAGATCAGGATGGTCGACTTTTACATCAGGAATTACCAGCCATTTAAAAATGGAAAAGGGGGACACCATTTTTCTGGTAATAACAAGTATCATTTCTAACAGAGGCCTCTGTTTAGAAGTAGCAATGAGGCTTATCACTCTTGAGTAAGAGAATATCATCCTCAACAGAAAGAATAGTACCCCGACTAAATATATTATCAAAATGATTGATCCTATATTCATGTTCCCTGCAGGTGATACAGATTCAACAGGTATAGATGAAGATGTGAGGGCAGTCGGCTGTGAAATAGCCTTTCCCACAACCATTATCCACGACATTCCCTGTTCAGAAACCAGTCCTCCCAATGAAGATTTAACTGGAAATTGAATTAGTGGGATTATAGCAGGAAGAGCGAGGCTCAACAGCAGGAATATCCGGTTCCGTTTGAAAAACGTTTCCTTTCTGAATAAGAGCCAATAAAGAACAAAGCACAACAGGTATATCAGGCTAACCTTCATGAGATATGTTAAGAAAGGAATCATTTTACTCCTTACCCTTTTCGATCATTGCAATGATCTCTTTCAATTCCTCCACACTAATATTCTGCTCCTGCGCAAAGAAGGAAACCACATTTTTGTATGATTTGCCAAAATAATTTTCAACGATATCCGACATAAACTCCCTCTGGTATTCCTCCTTTGTAATCAGGGGAAAATACTCATGAGTGTTTCCATATGCCTTGTGCCCAACATAGCCCTTCTCTTCCAGAAGGCGGATAAGAGATGACAAAGTATTATAATGAGGTTTTGGCTCCGGGTAATCTACCAATAGATCCTTAACAAAGCCTTTTCCAGCCTCCCAGAGGACATGCATTGCCTGTTGTTCCTTGCTAGTCAATTTTTCCATGACTCAAACATACAACGGGTTTTCCAGTTTACCAACTATCTAACCCGTTATTTAACGGAAGTTAACGTTGGCTAACACAAACATCTATTTCCCCAGGGAATAAATTCCTGATGAACAATATTATTGGCTCGCACCGAATCAATGGTCGGGTGAAGTAATTTTCTTAGTTTATCAGAATGTCCAAAATCCTTTTCAAGGGGTATGAAGATAGCTTCCTTGGCAAATTCTACTATTTCTTCTTTGGGCTTTTCCTTCAAATCTTTCCTGGGGAAATATTGTGAACCGAAAATAACTACAAAAAGAAAAATGGATACAACAAGAAAAAATGGATTGATTTTATTTCGATGGAAGGCAAACCCAAAAAGAACTTTTGAACTGCCTGAACGAATAACAAAATATGTACTAAGCAATATCAGGAAAATATTACATACATACATTACTATTCTAAAAACCTGTAAATAAAGGATCTCGTTTAATTCGAAAAGTGAAATTTGCCCGGAAAGAGAAATCTTACCTACAGAAATACTAATAATCGCGATTGTTATAACATAGTAAACAAGTACCCAGGAAATCTGAAAATTCATCACCTGTTTCCCAATAGGATCAACATTCATTATTCTCTTCCTCATGAACAACCAGAATAAAAAGGGCAATACAAAACCCAGAAATGGGCTGATCAGAAAAACCAAGGGTGAGAGTGATAAGGCAATTAAATAAAGAAGACTATCAACCTGTTTTCTTACGAGCAGGCTTTCCATTGGCACATCAAACGCTTTGGCTAAACGATCAACAGTATCTCCGCGTGCCTGATTCTCCCCCTTCTCCAGCCTCTGAATACTTCTAACTGTTAATCCTGATTTTTCAGCCAGATCGGATTGAGTCAATCCTTTCTCCTCACGAAGCTGTTTGATCCTTTCACTAAATTGGTTCTTGGTCATTGCTTTTGTTTGCTACACCAAAATTAGCATTATGTGAAAAAGGAAGGACAAAAAAGGGAGCGACATTTTGACGACAAAGACACTAATTAGAAGAAATTGGGCTAAAGCCCCCAATCTAGAGGCATTCATTAATCCCCGAGCTAAAAGCACGGGGCAATTAATAGCCTGGGTTTATATTAGTTACCACTAGCTTCAGGAGCAAATAAGATTATCATTATCTGGCATTTATATTATTTACCCTGGGATATTGGAACCAAGCTCGAAAGCGGGCTTTAGCCCAACCTCCTCCTCATTTTTTCCTATCTTCATATCATGAAAACCCGACTCCTCCCCCTCATCCTTATTTTGCTCACAGCCTGCGGACCAAAAATAGATTTCCAAGTAAAAAAACAAGTTGTAACTGGACTTGCCGACACCGTTTCAGTTGTTGCTGCCGGTAATCTTGTCGGAAATTCAAAGGATGAATTGGTATTGGGTACAGATTCAACAGTTTACATATATAATGCTTCTGATAGCTCAGCCGAGCTTCTTTACTCAGCAGTCCTGAGTGATGAAGTACTCCTCCTGTCAGTTGGTGATGTTGATAATGATGGTGAAAATGAACTGGTTGCCGTAACGGGAAGAATTCGATATCAGAAAACAGATGTTAAGGTTTATTTAATAGATCAGGAAGAAGGGAAATGGAACACCAAAGAAATATACTCGAAGTTTTCTACCCGCCCCCATGCAACAAGTCTCACAATTGCCTCTTACCCGGATCCGGAGCAACCATCAATATTGGTATCATATTTCGAATCAAAATATTTGGTGGAAACAGTTGCTATCAGTTTGGAAAATGATGAGTGGACTGCAGAGGTTTTATGGCTAAAGCGAATGGCAATGGCCATGGATGTTGGGGATTTCTACGATGATTTATCAGGAGAAAATTTATTGAAAATGGCAGTAGGAAGAGTTTATGGAGATGATATCGGAATGACAGGAGATGCCTATTTCTTCGGACCTGAAAATGAGTTTTTACCCGCAAAAAGAGGAGTTAAAGCTGTGAAGTTTGGGGATGGTGATAATGATGGAAAAAACGAACTCTACCTTGGAGACGGTTGGCATCAGGACTATGGGAAAATTGCCAGGGGAAGATTAGCCGTAGTTAACACAAGTAATTCCGATTTGACCTATGAGCTTATCGAAGATGTAAAATATCAATACGAAATAACACAGATAGAAATTGAAGATCTCAATCGGGATGGCCTGAATGAGGTAATCACCAAAGGGAACAAATACATCAGAATATATCAAAAGGAAAAAGAGGGAGATTGGACAGTTTATACCGATACACTTTTACCTGTTAAGCAATTCTGTGTGGGGGATGTAACTGGCGATAAGCACCCGGAGGTAATTTTTGCAGGAGCGAAAGTGAAAATATTCAATCTTGGCAACCTTGATTTCAGCTCTGATCTGGGAAAGGAAGTTATGACCGAAAAAGTAATGCCGGATTCATTAATCGGCAACCCGGCCCCTGAACTGAGCATGGAGCAATGGTTCAATGATAGTTTTCCGGGCTTATATAATAGCAAGGGAAAAGTAATTCTATTGGATTTCTGGGCCACATGGTGCAAACCCTGCATCAAGACCTTCCCGGAAATGGAACGTTTTCAAAACACCTACGGTTCCGATGGTCTGCAGATTCTTGGTATAACCCGACTGGACAACCGACAGGATAAAATAGCCATTAAGGAATTTATCGACAAGCAAAACTTCGTTTACCCAATCGGTTTATCCACCGAATCCCTCAACAACCTTTCATATGGAGTTGGAGGAATACCACATGTAGTCCTGATCGACAAAAAAGGTATAGTCAGATGGCACAAAGTTGGATCAGGCGACACCAGTGAGATGGAAAAAATGATTAAGGCACTTATTTCCGAATAAAAAGATGTAATTATGGAGGTTGCAATTATGCGTCCCTACATGATTTTACCTGTGTTTTCCCGGACGCAATTATGCGTTCCTACTTGTGACTTCTGCCTTGAATTTATAAGATACACCCCAATCATTATAACAGTCATGCAGGCAACATGCAAAATTGTTATCCTCTCCCCATCAATAACCCCCCACATAATGGCGAAAATCGGGATTATATAAGTTACTGATGTTGCAAAAACTGCTGAAGAATAACGTATTAAACTGTTCATAAGGAGCACTGCAAACGCTGTTCCAATAATACCTAAAGCAGCAAGTGCCAGCAGGTGCAAGTGCCAATCAGGGTTTTCCATAACCGGCTTAAAATCTGTTGTTAGCAGATAGGCTAGAGCTATCGGCCAGAGAAACATAAAGGACAGGGACGTTATCTGGGCGCCGCTAAGATGAGTGAGAGAAGATTTTATGACATTCATATTTATGCCATACATTAATGTTGCCAAAACGATAAAAAGAGCATAGGTATTAATGTTTTTCAGTGATACTCCTTCACCCAGAGAGATCAGCCCCACAGCTCCAACAAGACCTATAAGCAATCCTATAACCTGCCTCCAGCCAGTTTTTGTTTTATGAAAAAGCAATCCAATAACCAGAGCAAAAACAGGAGTAAGAGAATTCAACATTCCTGCCATAGCACTATCAATCCTCGTCTGAGCTTTTGTAAAAAGAAAAGCCGGAATAAAACTCCCAATAAATCCAGCGATTAAAAGACTTTTGATATCCTTCTTCTTAAGACTCTTTAGATTTTTGATGGCAATCGGCAAAAGAACAAGCGAAGCAAGTAACATTCGTATAGCTGCCGCCTGAGTATCGCTAAAACTCTTCAGCCCGATTTTCATCAGGATAAAAGAACTTCCCCAAACAAAAGCGAGAAGTAATAAAATCGAATATTGAAACCAACGTTTTTCCCAGTGCATGACCCCTTAAACAAGTGACGACAAAAATAGTTTTTTTAATACTCTAATTGTTAAGTTTGCCAAAAGCAATTATTAATTATAAATGGTTAATTGTTAATTAAAAAGAAAGATGAAAAGACACATTCTTCTCTATATACTTCTCTCGTTCTCCTTGCTATATTCTTATGCACAAAAGAATACAATCCTAATAGAAGCAGAGGGTTTTAAGAATAAGGGTGGTTGGGTAATCGACCAACAGTTTATGGATGTTATGGGATCTTCTTTCCTGATGGCTCATGGTTTGGGAGAGCCTGTTGAAGATGCCAGAACAACAATAGTCATCAAAAAAACCGAAGAGTATTATTTATTTGTCAGGACACGAAACTGGAACGTCCATTGGTCAAAGGTTGAGGCAGCCGGACAATTCCAGATAAGTATTGACAGGCAAGTTCTTGATAAAACTTTTGGTACAGGATCGGCAGATTGGGAATGGTCGAAAGGAGGCCCTGTGAGACTAGCTGAAGGGACACATCTGATGGCCTTGAAAGATCTCACCGGATTCAACGGCAGATGTGATGCGATAATATTAAGCCCTGATCCTGATTTTATTCCACCAAATGATTCCAAAACACTCTCGGAATTTAGAAGCAAAAAACTAGGTTTACCCAAAAACCCGGAAAGTGCAGGGGAATTTGATTTTGTTGTTATCGGAGGGGGTATGGCCGGAACCTGTGCAGCTATTTCAGCCGCCCGTCTGGGTTTAAAAGTTGCCCTGATTCAGAACCGGCCAGTCCTTGGAGGGAACAATAGCTCAGAAGTCAGAGTGCATCTCGGCGCACGAATTAATTTGGAACCTTATCCCGAACTAGGCAATCTGGTAAATGAAATAGGACCCGAGCGTGGCGGCAATGCCCAGCCTGAAATGTTTTATGAGAATGACAAAAAGCTGCTGGCTGTTATTGAGGAAAATAATATCTCACTATTCCTAAATTATCACGCTAATGAAGTCATTACCAATAAAGGAGAGATTAAATCTGTAGTGGCCTCACACATAGAAAATGGAAAAAAACTGAAATTCGAGGCCCCTCTTTTTGCAGATTGTACAGGCAATGGAACAATCGGAGTGCTGGCAGGTGCCGAATTTATGGAAGGACGCGAAAGCAAAGCTGTTTATGGCGAAGCAACAGCCCCCGAAATAGCTGATAAGATGACAATGGGTGCATCTGTTCAATGGTATTCTGAGAAAAGAAATCACGAAATAGGTTTTCCCGACATCAATTGGGGATTAAACTGGAATGAGGATAAGGTGGAAGCTATTACCAGAGGTGATTGGAATTGGGAAACAGGCATGGGAATGGATATGGACAAGGATTTTGAACAAATCAGGGATTATGGAATGATCGTGGTTTTCTCTAATTGGTCCTATCTAAAAAATCATTCAAAAGACAAAAACAGTTTCGCAAAAGAGGAGCTAAAATGGGTTGCCTACATAGCAGGAAAAAGAGAATCCAGAAGGTTAAAAGGCGACTATGTTTTAATAGAACAAGACCTTACAGAACGACGAATTTATCCTGATGGCACTGTTCCCACCACCTGGTCGATCGACCTGCACTATCCCGATCCGCAAAACTCAGAGCTCTTCCCCGGTGCAGAATTCAAATCGATTGCAAAACATATAAACATACATCCCTATCCTATCCCTTTCAGGTGTCTTTACTCAAAAAACATCGACAACCTGATGATGGCAGGAAGAAATATCAGCGTATCCCATGTCGCCCTGGGAACAACACGCCTCATGCGTACAACCGGTATGGAAGGTGAAGTTCTGGGAATGGCAGCATCGATTTGCAAAAACGAAAAAACTACTCCCAGAGGACTTTATGAAAACCACTTTGACAAATTGAAAAGCCTCATGGAAATCGGCATCGGCAAAAAAGATCTACCCAAAATCCAAAATTACAACTTGGGCGGCACTCTATTAAAAAAGTAGTACCCAAAAATCACAGAGAGCGAAGCGACAAAATCACAGGGAGCGAAGCGACAAAATCACAGGAGCGCAGCGACAGAATCACCGGGAGCGAAGCGACAGAATCACAGGAGCGAAGCGACAGAATCACAGGGAGCGAAG
>CAYXQX010000191.1:0-7263 GCA_964467485.1 uncultured Porphyromonadaceae bacterium
CCTTGTACAGCCATAGAGCAGTTTGGCTTAAATGTTAGTAAGGCACAGAATATTAATCTCAGCATGTATGATTTTCCCTCAGTTTGTCTTTGGTATGCCGAGAATAGTGGCTATGGTGGCAGCGTGGCTGAAAACACAACTTTGGGTGCAGTAAATGAGATGAAAATCATTAAGGATAGAGGTTTTCTCAAATATAGCAGAGCTGCAGTGAGGCTGGTCCCCGATTCTTATATGCCCGATAACCAGCAGGGATGGTGGGATGATGAACATTGGCAGCGAGAGGTGACTGCTCATAATGGTAGTAAGAATGGTCGTTATATTGAGCCCTACGAAACTTCGGAGAAATGGGGAAAGGCTGTGACGGATCTTGGTGGGATCCCTTTAACATATTTTCAAACAGCCTATAGATCGGAAGATTATGCAAAAGCATTTCCTGAACATATGTTGTTTAATAAAACATATGCCTGGAAAAGAGCAGCAGAAGACACATTGTCTGAATTGTTTACCACCTGGAATCAAACCTGGACCCGCAATGGAAGAGTATGGGGCTATGATTACACCGATAAGGGTTTTATTAATCATCTAAAGGATGTTTACCATAGCATGAAATTGGGTGGAATAAAAGGGTTAATGTTTGATTATCCTGCATCCGGCTGGGCTAAAGGCGGAGGAATGGAGGATGAATTTTCAACCACTGCGGCTGCATACCGGAATATTTTCAGGATGCCTTTCGAAGGACTTGGTCCGGAATCTTATGTGCATGAAAGGAATATGGAAAGAGGAACTGACATTTCTATTGGGTATGTTGCTTCAATGAGAACCGAGAATGATACAGACCTGATGGATGAAACAACCGTCACCAGATGTGGTTTACGATGGTATAAAAACAGGGTTCTCTATAATCAGGATACCGACTCAAAGAACATCGCCCGTCTGCAGGATAATAGAGACCATGTGAGAGCTGTTGTAACTATGGCTTATGTTACCACAGGCAGGCTATTATTGGCTAACAGTTTTTCTCAATTTACTGATGAAACCTTCTGGGATATAACGAGGACTTTTCCTTATCATACAGAGAATAAAAGTGCAAGACCTATTGATGCTTTTGTTTCTGATTTTCCGGCTGTTTATGATTTTGAAGTGAATCATGGATGGCATCAGCTTACATTTTATAATCCTGATGTTGAGAAAAATGTGAAGGTGGGTATTAATATTTCAGGACCAGCTGTTGATGGTGCTTTGGATCTTAATTCAGATAAAAGATATTTGATTTACGACTTTTGGAATGATAATTACCTGGGGGAAATTGCCGGTAACGAGAGATTTGAGCAAACACTGAGACCAGGTGAAGCTCGAATGATGTCTGTTAGAGAAAAAATGGAACACCCACAGGTATTATCAACTAATCGTCATATCATGCAGGGATACCTTGATCTTGAGGATGTTGAGTGGAATGAGAAAAAGAAAATTCTGTCTGGCATTAGTAAAGTGGTTGGTGATGATCCGTATGTGATTACATTGGCAGCCCATGAATTTGTCCCGAAAAATGTTACAACGGATAACCCTGATGTAAAAATATCATTCACAAAATCCGACAAAGGATTGATTAAAATAACCATTGAAACATCTGACAACACATCTGTAAAATGGACATTACAATGCACCATGTAGAGACGCGAGGCCTCGCGTCTCTACGAAACACACCCACACCCACACCATAATTCATAATTCATAATTCATAATTCATAATTCATAATTCATAATTATCATGACCGCCAGAACCTATAAAATCGCAACCATCCTATTCTTCTTAACTGCAAGCGTCTTTTCTCAAACCCTTGCGCCAACACCTCCAATGGGATGGAACTCGTGGAACTGCTTCCAGGAGAAAATCAATGAGGCGCAAATCAGAGAAATAGCCGATATCATGGTCTCCACGGGCATGCGGGATGCCGGATATGAATATCTCGTTTTAGATGATGGGTGGATGGCTGCTGAGCGTGATGCAGATGGCCGGTTGCAGGCTGATCCTGAGAAGTTTCCATCAGGAATGAAAGCGATAGGAGATTATATTCATAGCAAGGGTTTGAAGTATGGTATTTACGAATGCAGGGGCTACCTGACTTGTCAAAGATTACCCGGTAGTTTTGAACATGAAGAAGATGATATGGCAAGTTTTGCCGAATGGGGAGTTGATTATATAAAGCTAGATGCTTGTTATGCTGAGAAGAATGGTAGGTTAACGACTGATGATCTTCAGGTTTATAAGGATGCGATTGAGAAAACCGGCCGTGATATGATTCTGAGTATTTCTGATTTTGGCAATGGAGCCTGGGCATGGGGTAGTAAAGAATACGGACAATTGTGGCGTACTGGATACGATATTTATCCATGGATTGAGAACGTATATCACCATGCTGAATCTTCAGGTGGAGACTTACGTATTCATCCTGCCTTTAATGGTTTATGGCAGTTTGCCGGACCGGGCTATTGGAATGACCCAGATATGCTTCAGATTGGTAACTTGAAATCAGAGGCCGAAGATAAAATCCATATGAGTTTGTGGTGCATGCTGGCAGCTCCACTGATGGCAGGGAATGATTTGAGGATCATGTCTGATACTATTGGCAGAGTCCTTACAGCTCCTGAAGTAATAGCCGTAAACCAGGATAAAAGAGGACATCAGGGATATAAAATATTTGATAATGGTAAACAGCAGATTTATAATAAACCCTTGAGTGATGGAACAACAGCAGTATTGTTGTTCAACAAGGATTCTATACCTGCTGATGTAGCAGTGAAGTGGACACAGATTGGCCTTTCCGGGGAACAGAAGGTTCGCGACTTGTGGGCTGGAAAGGATCTGGGGATAATAAAAGATGGGTTTAGCGCAAAGCAGCTTCCTGAACATGGACAATATTTGTTAAAAGTTGGCTCTACAGGATCTAAGTTGGTTCCCGGGCCGATACCTATGGCAGAAGAAAAGTACATACCTCCAGAAAAGGGCTTTACCTACCTAAGTGATCTCTATTACATAATGAAATATGGCCAGGCACCTATGTACGATAAAAACCTTAACGAAAAACCAATTATACTGGGTGGAGAGTCGTATGATAAAGGTCTATCGTGCAAGAATGGTAGTATACTGATATACAAGTTGGGAGGTAATGGTGTTCGTTTCCGGGCAAAGGTTGGTCTGGATGATTCTTATACAGAAACAGGAACTGGTAGGTTTAGAGTATTAAATGAGGATGCCTTTGGCGGCAAAGTCTTGTTTGATAGTGGTTTAATGACAAAAGATTCAACACCGAAACAGATTGATATATCGGTAAGGGATTTAGATTGCCTGTTTATCAAGTTTGACGGGAAAGAAGAGGCCATTGGTGATTGGGCTTTAGCACGTGTAGTTGGAAGTTGGGATGGGCACAAAGTCTCATATGAAGAGAAATATATCGACAGTCTGATCTCTGAGATGGAATTGATCCCAGTTCAGGTTACTGGGGATAAGGACAACAGAATTAATATCGTGATCATCAACCGCTGGGAAGAAAAGGATGAGCGACCGTACAATAATCCGGCAATGCGTGAGGAATTTCTGGAGGATATCAACAATTCATTGCTTGCAGCTTTTACACCTGGTAATCCTGCCGCCCAAACTGCTTATTCAAATTATAATCAGTTTTTCAACCTTTATGCTTTATGGTGGCCGGAGACTCCTTTATGGAGAGATGGTGTTGAAACAGATCTTTTAGAGGCAATACGCGATCGGCTTTTCCTACCATGGAAAAATGAACATACTGGCTGGGTCACCTTTCTTGATATGCCTAACAGAGATGGAGGAGGAGGTGGAGCAGCAAGAAACCTGGAAGCCAGGGTAGGGAATGCGGTTATTGTTGGTAATGGTATTGGTAAGATGCTGCATGAAATATCTCACACCTGTTCTTCTATAGGAGATGAATATACAGCAGGAGCTACCGGAACATCAGCCAGTCCCACCTATACAGCATCTCTGGAATATGAGAGGGATGAAATTAAATGGAAGGCCTGGATTGATCCGGAAACACCCCTGCCAACTCCATATGAGAAGGAGTATATTGATAAGGTTGGGGCTTTTGAAGGCTGTCAGTATCACCTCACTAAGTATTTCAGACCTAGTGCACAGGGATGTATTATGGGTGCGGGGGTTTTCGATAATACAGAAGAAATGTGTGCAATATGTGAGCAGCGCCTATCAATGCGCATGTATACTCTTGTTTATCCTATAGAGAAGACATATCCTGCAGCTAATGAGTTGACTATTAAGTCGACCGAAAACAAACATTTTTCTGTTCAAAGAGTTCATCCTATACCCGATACACAGGAAACACATTGGATTCTTAATGGAAAGACTATAGCATCTGGTGTGGATGAGATTGATCTGAGTTTTAAGACAGGCGAACAATATGAGTTGGTCTTTTCTTTAAGAGATACAACATCCTTTATCAGAGAGGATCCTCCCTTTGGAGAATTTCCTTATCGTGAAAAACGATGGTTGATCAATCCTGGACCCGAGAAGAATAGAGATTATTCTTTCATCTGGACTGAAACAAATCCATTACACGAGGAAGGTTTAAGGTATGAGGCTGAAAAAACCAGGTTTTCAGGAGCTACTGAGAGTGTAAAAGAATATTTTGGAGCTAGTGAGCAGAAGCATGTGCATCTGGAAGCATTAAATGATAATATTGAGTGGAGCATTAGTGTGGATCAGGAGGGATGGTATTCTTTAGGCTTTGTGTATGCCAGTGCCAAAAATGGTAAGGCCAGCATGATGTTGAAGGTGAATAGTGAGACCCTTATAGATAGTTTGGCTTTTCATGAAACAAGGCCGCTCTATACTGGCTGGGATATAGTAAAATCAAAGGTTCTATTGAAAAAAGGAAGTAATAATATATCCCTCCAAATCAATGGATCAATAAAAACTAATATTGATTATCTGTGGGTTCCTGAAGACTTCACTGAGGAAGCGGAGAAACCTTTACTCAATTCTTTTGTTCTGGAAAATCCCGGTCTGATTATGACAAAAAGGAAAATGAGAATTGTTAATCCTGATCCTAACATGGAATATTTGTGGTTTGATAATCTTCCTGTATATACTGAAGAATTTCCTGCTAAACCAATCAGCACAGGGACTAAATTCTCTTCACCGACAAATGGGAATTTTTATTTAGCAGCTCGTGATAAGAGCTCAGGGTATTTGAGTAGTAATCGAATTGGGTTTTATTATAACAGAAAACCTTTACCCGAAACAACTAAAGTTTTAGAGCCGGATAATGTTCAGTCAGCCAATCTTGTTCTATGGCTGGATGCTGATGATATGGATGGAGATGGTAAAAATGATAATCCTGTTCCTCCCAGAGATCCTTATAAGAACTGGAAGGATAAAGCTACTGGTATGAATGGGCCTTTCGTCTTATATAAGCCTAATCAGCTTAATGGTAAGGGAGTTGCCGGTTTTGAAATGGTATGGGTAACAAATTTAGAGAAAGCTGTTACAGCCTACCAAACAGTAATAATGGTGTATAAAGAAAGTAGTATGTCTTTCCCGGGAACAACACCATTCAGAGCCCTGGATAAGCTGATTGATCTTCAGGCAGATTCGAATTTTGAGGATTACCAGGTTATCACTAAAGAGTTTGATCATAAGGTAGATACTGAGTTGAAAAGGACACAAGGCTATTGGGAAGGATCACTTGCTGAGATGATTATTTATGATGGGATACTATCAGATGAAGAAAGACTGGCTGTTGAGAATGGGTTGAGGAAGAAGTGGTTTCAATAATTGTAGAGACAGATCATGATCTGTCTCTACATGTCACAGTAATTAACCAGTAATAATAACGCGATGAAAAACCTCCAAAAGAAACACATGTGGTTCCTATCAATGCTGTTGCTGCTTCCGTTGTGTCTTTCCTTGAGTGCCCAAGAAGAGCCAGATCAACTTTTCCAGATGTTCAAAAACCCTCCGGCAGAAGCCAAACCATTCGTACGTTGGTGGTGGAATGGTAACAGGGTAAATGAGAAGGAGGTTCTTAGGGAATTGGATCTACTTAGGGATGCAGGCTTTGGTGGTGTGGAGATCAATCCCATCGCTATGCCTCCGGTCAGTGGTGAGCCATCTCAGAAGCAGCTGGAATGGTTGAGTCCGGAATGGAACCAGGTTCTTAAAACTGCCTGTGAAGGAGCACGAGACAGAGGATTGATTGCCGATCTTCTTGTGGGCTCAGGCAGGCCCTTTGGGGGCAAATTTCTTAAGCCTGATCAAACTATCCAGCGAATGGCAGTGAACTACAAGGACCTTAAGGGAGAGAAAGATTTAAGATTAAAGATTCAAGATTTAGAGGGTGACCTTCCCGAGGAATACCTTCGTGGCCGTCTTGAGAAAGAATCTGAAAGAACATTGAAATTTGTGCACTTATTTTCTGTTGATCTTAGTAAGACTGCTGAGATCGTTGATCTGATGCCTTTGGCCGAGAATGGAGTGATCAGTTTTGAAATGCCTGAGGGGGATTATCGTCTGGCATGGGGAGTTTTGCAAAGAGGATACAGGGAGGTTGTTTATGGTACCCTTGGAGCCGATGGCCCTACAATGAATCATCTTGATAAGGATGTTGTTCAGGCTTTTCTCGACAGGCTACTCGAAATTGAAAAGGATCTGGGTATACCTTTGGATCAACTAATCAGGGCCTTGTTTGCTGATAGCATGGAATTGGCAGGATCAAACTGGTGTGATGATTTTGCTGAAGAATTTTTGGATCGGTGTGGATATGAATTGGAGCCATATTATCCTTTCGTCTTTTACTATAACAATGAGCCCTATCCCTATGAAATTTCAGATCCCGACTTGAAGGATAATATCTTACGAGTGAGGTATGATTATAACAGGGTATTAGTGGACCTTTTTCATGAACGGTTTACATCAGTTTTCGAGGATTTTTGCAGGAATAATGGGGTTCTGTGCAGGTACCAGGCATATGGAAACCCCTGGTTAATAGGTATTCTTGATGGTTTTATGAAGGTTGATATTCCAGAAAGCAATAATTGGCTGTATGTACAGAATTCAAGTCCTGATGCTGAAGATCATTTTACCTGGGTTAAGAACCATGGTTCTATGATATGGAACAAATATGCTTCAGCCGGGGCTCATCTAACTAACAGGGATATAGTTAGCTGTGAAGCCATGACTAATCTTGGAGGAGTTTTTAAGGCTTCCTTATCGTCCATTAA
>CAYXQX010000192.1:0-3305 GCA_964467485.1 uncultured Porphyromonadaceae bacterium
AAAAATGAAACCGGTGCACCATTTATATTTGGTTTTTCAGACGAAACAACTTTAAAAACCATCGTAAGGTCAAATCCGGGACTAGTACTAATCAAAGAAGGAACGATTCTGGATAAATGGCATCACAGATCCTTGCCTGATCCGGATGAATTAATTGAAAGGCTCAATTCGCCCAGTTATTAAGAAACTTTGCTAACCTTCATTCTAAAGCGGCTATTCAATGGCGTCCTGGTGATTTTCGGGGTTGTAACGCTTGTTTTCTTGCTTTTTGCTTTGCTGCCAGCCGATCCTGCGCGAATGGTGCTTGGCCAGCGTAGTGATGAACAATCACTGGAGATGGTTAGAAAAGACCTGGGACTGGATCAGCCGGCCTGGAAACAATATGTCAAGTACATTAACGACCTGAGCCCCCTCTCAATACACAACACAATAGATACAGATAGTTTCTTCTACCTGGATAAAGATGTATATCCCTCTTCAACCAAGATTGTCAATTTATCAAAAGAGAAAACCCTAATTCTAAAGTCGCCCTACCTCAGGAGATCTTTTCAATCCAGGGAAAGAGTTGGGAGTATCCTGATGAACGCTCTTCCCAACACCTTTTTTCTGGCTTTATGTTCAATAATTATTGGCTCAATCCTGGGTATCCTGTTTGGAGTACTGTCGGGAATAAAACCAAATAGTATTACCGACAGGGTTTTAGTTTTTGTGTCTACACTGGGAATGTCTGTACCTTCCTTTTTCGCCGCTATCCTGATTGGATGGCTGTTTGCCTATATCCTGGGCCCAATTACCGGACTTAATATAACGGGAAATATTACTGAGATCGACGACCTTACTGCCGAATCATCTCTTCAATTAAAAAATATTATTCTGCCTGCCATAACCCTGGGCATCAGACCGCTAGCCGTTGTAACCCAGCTCACTAGAAATTCTTTGATGCAAGTTATGAAGCAGGATTTTATTCGAACAGCCAGATCAAAAGGCTTGAGTGAATATAAAGTTGTTTTCCGACATGCACTTAAAAACGCACTGAACCCTGTAGTAACCTCTATATCAGGATGGTTTGCTTCATTAATGGCAGGGGTCGTTTTTGTAGAATACATCTTTGGATGGAAGGGATTGGGAAATGTTCTTGTTCTATCACTAAATAACCTCGATGTTCCTGTTGTTTCGGGATGCATTCTGATAATTTCAATTATTTTTGTGCTCATTAATATCGGGGTGGATATAATGTACTCTATACTCGATCCAAAAGTTAGATTATCATAAAAAGTAAATCATGAGAAAGAAAATTGTAGCAGGAAACTGGAAAATGAATACCAGCCTTGAAGAAGGCGTAAAACTTGCAGCAGCCGTTAATTCATTTGTTGCTGGTTTTGACGACAAAGAGATAGGAGTAGCTATTGCCCCACCATTCACACATTTATCTGAGATATCAAAAGTAATAGATAATGATGCTATTTGCCTTACGGCTCAGAATTGCTCATCAGAAGCTGGCGGTGCATTTACCGGTGAGATAGCCGTTAGCATGCTCAAGGAGCTGGGCGTTAAAGCAGTTATCCTGGGCCATTCTGAAAGACGTGCATATTTCAACGAAGCCTATAGCACACTGGCTAAAAAAACAGATATGGTTTTGGGCGAAGGCATGAAGGCCATTTTCTGCGTTGGTGAAACACTGGAAGAAAGAGAGGCTAACAAACAAGAGACTGTTGTGAAAACCCAATTGTCGGAAAGCCTCTTTCACCTTGATGTTGAAGCCATGAAGAATATTATTCTGGCATATGAGCCTGTGTGGGCTATAGGAACAGGTAAAACAGCTTCTCCCGAACAAGCTCAGGAAATACATAAATATATCCGTCAGGTAATCTCTGAGAAATATGGTGCAGAAGCAGCAGATAACATGACTATCCTCTACGGTGGGAGTTGCAAGCCTTCCAATGCTAAAGAAATATTTGGTCAGCCTGATGTAGATGGCGGATTAATCGGTGGAGCCGCATTGAAGGCTGATGATTTTGGTGCTCTAATCAGCTCCTTTTAAGATGAGAAGAAAGAATCTCTTAGTAATATAACTTTTATATAAGGCAATCCGTTAACTTTAGGATTGCCTTTTTTTATGAATAAACTTTGGCTCATATTATCCCTTACATTAACTGTGCTTTTAGCAAGTCACAAGGATGGTTTAGGACAAGAGGAATATAACTTCTTACCTGATAAGGTGGCATTTAATCAGGAAATCAGTAAGTTTTTTGATAAGTATAGAACGTCAACAAGCAAGGACCTCCTTAAGAGCTTTCTGAAATATACTGATGAAACTGAACTCGAAGAGAATGAGTGGATTGCAATAGCCGAAATCAGCAATAATATAACAGCCCGACTAAATAACCGGTATTTATATATGTCGGGATTTATTGAAGCCATCGTTTCGTTCAAAGCCAATCCCGATCGTATTGGGAATTTTCGTGTCTGGGCCCAGCATATAAACATAATCCTCCAGGGGGAAAGCAAAAGGCTAAAGCCCCTTTCCGATTTTTTCTCCTTCACAAAAAACCTGCATGGAGAAAGAATAATTTCAGGATCATCTAGTATTAACTGGAAAATCTCCTCTCCTGATTACCGGTTTTTATCAGATGGAGACTTCTTTGTTCAAACGGGTACCATTGACCTTACCGGAATTGCCGGGAGAGATAGCAGCCGGATTCAATCAACTAGCGGAAAATTCTACCCTTCAAATAACTCATGGTCTGCTACCGGTGGTAGAATTTCCTGGGAAAAAGTAGGAATAGAGAACAATCTGGTTTATGTCACTCTTAAAAATTATACTCTTGATCTGTCCAAGTCAGTGTATACCATTGACTCCATAAACCTTGTTGATCAACGCAACTTTAATTATCCTATACCAGGTAAATTTGAAGATAAAATATCTATCGGTGTCAGACCAGAAAGATCAGGCTATCCTCGATTCACCTCTTATAATACCAACCATCGTATTAAATCCATTTTCCCTGATATGGATTATCAGGGAGGTTACAGCCTGGAAGGACTAAAAATTATTGGCTCGGGTAGTGGTACCCATAAGGGTGAGTTATTGGTTTTTAAGAGCAATAAACCTATCATGCAGTTAAATTCTTATCGTTTTGTTTTCGACACAGACGGCGCTAAAGGATTAAACACAACAACCAAAGTTTTTCTTGAAGCCGACTCAATTATTCATCCCGGTCTTTTCTTCCAATATAAAAAAGCAAAGAATGAATTGGTCCTTTTGAGAGATGGAAGCGGAACCTCAAACTCCAAATTCTTCGACT
>CAYXQX010000192.1:3315-7258 GCA_964467485.1 uncultured Porphyromonadaceae bacterium
CTCCTTTCATCAAATGGCTTTGGATGTTAAAATGTTAAGCTGGTCTCCAGGTGATTCACTACTTTATTTTTCCGGAATGGTTGGGTCAATGGAGAATGATGCAGTTTTTGAATCAGCAGATTTCTTTAGCACCCAGTGGTTCAATGAGATAATGCTTGCCGACAAGAAAAACCCATTGATATTGGTCAAGCAATGTGCTGATCACTACAATTCAAGAAATTATTATTCCCGCGATCTGGCCGAGTTTATGGAAAAGCCCCTTAACCTGGTGGAGGAGATGATCCTGAACGTTTCATATCTGGGATTTGTTAGATATAATACAGAAACAAAACTGGTTGAAGTGCTGCAGAGAACATACGATTTTCTTCAACAACACGCAGGCCTGATGGATTATGATGTTATTAAATTTAATTCATTTACCGACCCCCCCAATCCTAATGCAATAATCAGCCTGAACAGCGGAAAAATGAATCTCTTTGGCGTAAGAGAAATTAGTTTAAGCAATTCCAGATCGGTTAAATTAATACCCGACAGGCAAACATTGATGATGGACAAGCAAAGGGACATGAAGTTTGATGGGGTTGTTGAAGCTGGCCTAATGACCTTTACCGGTACTGATTTTGAATTTTTTTATGAAGATTACCTACTCAAGCTTAACACAGTAGATCAAATCCATCTCAAAGTACATATTCCTCTTGTACGAGACTATCAGGAGACAAAAATCGCCAATATCAGTTCAATTATTGAAGATACGAGAGGCGTACTCCAGATTGATGCACCAAACAACAAAGCCGGCCTGGAACCTGAGCTAAGTCCTCAATTCCCTCTTTTCAGCTTTGATACTACTGCCTATGTTTACTACGACCAGGAATTTGTTCAGAATGGAGAATATACAAGAGATTCCTTCTTCTTTGAGATAAGTCCAAATACCCTTCTTGGTTTGAATGATGTGCGATTCAGAGAGAAGCTGTTCTTTCCCGGAACTTTTAAAACACATAATATTTTCCCAGCTCTTGAGCTAGACCTGTTTTATCGGGATGATAACTCACTTGGCTTTGACACATTCTATACTCCGGAAGAAGGCTATCCTGTATATATCGACAAAGGAATATTTTTCAACGAGATCAGCATGAATAATAGCGGTTTACGGGGAAAAGGAAGCCTTACCTACCTGGGTAGCACTATTGAGTCGGAAAACTTTCTTTTCCTACCAGACAGGGCTCTGATAGAAGTGAAAGATGTGGTAGTCGGCAAAAACTCATCAGCTTTTGGCAACCCCGAAATTATGGGACAGAATTTTATAGCTACCTGGAGCCCACATAAAAACAGCCTGATGTTTGACCCAAAGGAGGAACCACTAATACTATACGGTAATGGTGGATTCACCGGCAAATTATTTATCGAACCAGAATCTATACATGGATCCGGAAGTCTGGTAATGGATGAATATACCGCATCTTCCGATGATCTGATATTCATGGAGGATAGAGTGGATATGAATGATGGTCAACTGAAGATACACACCAACCCGCAGATTGAAAATATTTCTTCCGACGATAATATCGACTTCATAGGTAATCATATCAGCGGTACAATAGACTTGAAGAACAGACTGGCAGAATTTGCGCAAACGGAAGACCAAGTGGGTAACCTACTGTTCCCGGTAAATAAGTATATGTCGGATGATAATTCATTCACCTGGGATATGGACAGTAGCATTATTGCTCTCAATCCAAGCCTGCTCACATCAACCAGAAAAGATCAGAATTCATTAAATTTCCAGACAGGTAAATCTGTGTACGACATTAATTCCTACACTATTACGGCTAACAATGTTCCATGGCTTGACGTGGCTGATATGCGCATGTTCCCGGGAACCGAGCAGATTATCATACATTCTAATGCGGTGCTGGATTCAATAAGCTGCTCCAGGATAGTATCCTCAAATAACGACACAGGCCATGAATTCATTAATTCCAGGGTCCTGATTAGAGGCAAAAATAATTATACCGGAACAGGAGATTACATCTACCACAACATCGCAGGGCAGGAGCTGCTATTACCTTTTGCTGAAATTGGGGCAAAACCCGGTAAACCTAGCGAAGGGAAAGCAAAAGTGGATACAATTTCTCCATTTTTCTTAAGCCCTGAATTCAAATTTATTGGTGATGTGGAATGGACGAACAATAATAAACTACTGAATTTCAAAGGTTCGTATAGCCTCACTCAGGATTGTCCCAGACTGAAAAACTACTGGGTAAGATTAAATACAGAAATTGATCCTACAGATTTAAGAATACCCGTCGACAGCCTCTCCAGAAGCTATGATGGTGAAGTACTTCGCCAGGGATTTTTCCTGAGTAACCAGCCAATATCACTATACTCAGCTTTTCTTGGGCCCCACCTTAGCTATACAGATCATCCGGTAATATCTACTTTCGGCCATATTCGTTTTGATTATACAAGTGATCAGTATATCATACAGCAAGCTCAGTTAACAGATTCACTACCTAATGGTCCAACATTAACATTCGATAGAAATACCTGTACCACAAGTGCAAGAGGAGAAATGGATCTAGGGGTCAATCTCGAACCTTTGCAAATTTCAACCACCGGTACTATTCAGCATAATTTTGCCAATGATTCAATTCTAAGCGACCAAATAATGGTTGTGGATTTCTTCCTCGATGATAAACTACTGGATATATTCGCTGAAAAGTTGAATGATAAGACCAGCCTTATGCCTGTTGACTATACCAGGGAAAACTATAAAACTTCAGTCCTGGATTGGCTGGGTAAAGATAAGGGGCAAGAACTATTAGATGAATTAAGCCTGATGGGCGGATTCCGAAAGGTCCCTGATGAATTCCGACACACACTATTTTTCACAGATCTGAAAATGAAGTGGAATTCCGAAAGAGGCTCCTATCAATCAGTAGGCAAAATCGGGATAGGTAATATTGATAATAAATCAGTAAACAAACTGGTTGATGGTCATCTGGAAATTGTAAAAAGCCGGGGAGGAGATAGCTTTACTTTTTATGTAGCTTTCGATACTAACTCTTACTTCTTCTTTTACTACAACCGCGGCGTAATGCAGGTATTGGCAGGTCCGAGCTTTGAAGAATTCAATAACAGACTCAGAGATATCAAACCTCGAAAACGGAGGTTAAAAACAAAATCCGGCCCGAGATATGAATACGCATTGGGGCAGTACGGACTGGTTAGAAATTTCCTCAACGCCATTAACGATAACTAAAAAAAAATCAAGTCAGATGAACCTATTTTTTGCTCCTGATATTCAAGGTGATACCTACACCCTCTCTGAAGACGAATCAAAGCATATTATCAGGGTATTACGACTTAATCTTGGTGAGCCATTGCATCTCACAGATGGGCATGGCAACCTTTTTACAGCTATTATTGTTGAAAATAATCCCAAAAAGTGCAGATTAGTCGTAACGAACAAAGTATCTGAATTTGGAAAAAGGGATTATGAAATTAGCATTGCCATAGCACCCACCAAGAACATAGATCGGTTTGAATGGTTCCTGGAGAAAAGCACTGAGATAGGAATAGATCATATCTACCCAATAATTTGCCATAGATCAGAGAGAAAAGTTATAAAGCATGATCGTAGTATGCGCGTAATTACTGCAGCCATGAAACAATCGCTCAAGGCGTATCATCCAGTCCTGCACGAACTACAGAGCTTCTCTCAATTTTTAAAGTTGGAAACCCCTTCAGATAAATTTATTGCACATTGTGATCCCGGCGACAAGCTCTTATTAAAGCCCCTGGTAGTCCCTGGCAATAAAAGTATTATCCTGATAGGCCCCGAAGGGGATTTCACTCCTGATGAAATCAAAAATGCTCTAAAATCAGGATTCCAGCCAGTCAGCCTGGGACCCAGTCGCCTCAGAACCGAAACCGCCGGCGTTGC
>CAYXQX010000193.1:0-7223 GCA_964467485.1 uncultured Porphyromonadaceae bacterium
GGCTGATTTTAAACCTACTTATGAAGGAGCTCATCATGCTCGTGATTTGGCATACCACCAAGGTACAGTCTGGCCATGGCTGACAGGCGCTTTTGCTGAGGCCTGGTTGAATATCTATGGTAAAGGTGGAGTACAGGTTATTAAAGCACTGCTTCAAAATTTCGAGGAGGATCTTAATGAACATGGAATTGGCATGATATCGGAAGTTTATGATGGTAATCCGCCTCATCGTGCATGTGGAGCCATTTCGTTTGCATCCAGTGTTGGGGAGTTGTTGAGAGTTAAGTATTTATTGTCTAAATATCTGTAACTGACTATGAGAGTGTTAATGTTTGGTTGGGAATTCCCTCCCCATATAAGCGGAGGCCTCGGAACTGCCTGTTATGGCTTAACCAGAGGGCTCTCATATAGGGATGTGGATGTTGTTTTTGTTGTTCCAAAAGCTTATGGGGATGAAGATCAATCGTCTGTCAGTCTTGTTGGTGCGTCTCAGGTACCTGTAAAGCAAAGAACATTTAATTTCTATAAGGAGGTTAAAGAGAAGCATATCCCTGCTTGGATGGGATCCAGGGAAGAGATAACATATATTGAGGTTGGATCTCACTTAATGCCATATATGTCGCCCGAAGAGTTCGAAATATTTGTAAAAGATAAGGTTGAACACGGAGATTTTCATTGGCAGAAGGTTGTGGAGGAGAATACTAAAGGGCGATTATCAGAGGAAGAGACTATAGGTAAAATTGAATTCACCGGAAAATATGGTCCAAGCCTTTTGCAGGAAGTATCGAATTACGGTCTTGTAGCTGCTGAGATTGCCCAGAATCAGGAATTTGATCTGATTCATGCACATGATTGGTTAACCTATGCGGCTGGTATAGCTGCCAAGAAAGTGAGTGGGAAACCGCTGGTAATCCATGTCCATGCAACTGAGTTTGATCGTTCAGGAGAAAACGTCAATTCTTTGGTTTTTGATATTGAAAAAATGGGGATGGAGGCGGCTGACAAGATAATTACCGTTAGTAATCTAACAAAGAATACCGTTATCCACAAATATGGTATTAATCCGGATAAGGTTGTAACTGTTTATAATGCTGTTGAGCCAACTGATGATGTTGACAAAGAGGTATATGAGAAATCTCTTGATGAGAAAGTAGTTACTTTTTTGGGACGTATAACCTATCAGAAAGGACCGGAATATTTTGTTGAAGCAGCAAAACTCGTTTTGCAGAAAACAGATAAGGCAAGGTTCGTTATGGCAGGTAATGGTGATTTATTAAGGAAAATGATTCGCTATGCAGCCAAACTTGGAATATCTGACAAGTTTCATTTTACCGATTTCCTAAGAGGTAAAGATGTGGATCGGATGTTTGCTTTGAGTGATGTATATGTGATGCCATCCGTTTCTGAACCTTTTGGGATCAGTCCTTTGGAAGCAATGCGTTCAAATGTACCGGTAATAATTTCCAGGCAATCCGGGGTTTCAGAGATTTTAAAACATGCCATAAAAACAGACTTCTGGGATGTAAATGCTATGGCAGATGCGATATACAGCCTTATAACTTATCCTGCCTTATCCGAAATGTTCGGTAAATACGGAAAAGAAGAGGTTGATGATTTGAAATGGGAAAATGCTGCCGTCCATATTAAGGATGTGTATTCCTCAGTGTTAAATTTAAAATGATACCAAATGAAAAGTATTTGTTTGTATTTTCAGATTCACCAGCCATTTAGGTTAAAAAAATATCGCTTCTTTGAAATTGGTAATGATCACTATTATTACGATGATTATACCAATAAGAGCATTCTTCGGAAGGTTGCCCGGAAATCCTATTTGCCAGCTAATCAGCTATTATTGGATCTTATAAAAAAGTATCCAGGTAAATTTAAGTTGAGTTTTTCCATAACAGGCATAGCTCTTGAGCAATTTGAATTATATGCTCCCGAAGTAATTGATAGCTTCAAGGCTCTCGCTGATACAGGTCAGGTAGAGTTCCTTGGAGAAACTTATTCCCATTCACTTGCGGTATTAAAGAACACTGAAGAGTTTGAGGATCAGGTTCGCTTGCATAGCCAGTATATCAAAGAGCTATTTGGTCAGGAGCCAAAAGTATTCAGAAATACAGAGTTGGTATATTCAGATAATATTGGTGAGTTAGTTGCCAACATGGGATTTACCGGTATGCTGGCGGAAGGTGCAAAGAATATTCTTGGATGGAAGAGTCCGAATTTCTTGTACTATAATGTGAAAAAACCCAAGCTAAAGCTATTGCTGAGGAATTTTCAACTAAGTGATGATATTGCTTTCCGGTTCTCTAATAAGAGCTGGTCGGATTGGCCTATGACGGCTGAGAAATATTCACAGTGGCTAAGTGAGATTAATGATGACGAGGATGTATTGAATCTTTTTATGGATTATGAAACATTCGGAGAGCATCAGGATAAGGATACAGGAATATTTAGCTTCCTTGAAAGCTTTCCCGGTGAATTGATTGAAAAGTATGGTATGACTTTTTATACTCCATCAGAGGTGGTTAAAAAGTTTCAGCCGATTGCACCACTCCCTGTCCCTTTTCCAACAAGTTGGGCCGACGAAGAAAGGGATACAAGTGCATGGTTAGGTAATGAGCTGCAAAAAGAGGCTTTTTCTAAGCTTTATGATTTGAGAGATATGGTAGTGACATCAGGAGATCCTGATTTTCTGAAGGATTGGCAATACCTGCAGGCTAGCGATCATTTCTATTATATGTGTACAAAATTCTTTGCAGATCAGTCTGTTCACAATTACTTCAACCCCTACGAGAACCCTTACGATGCATTTATCAATTATATGAATGTTATAAGCGATTTTTCTATTCGTCTGGAGAAAAGTATAAATAGGATAAAGTATCAGGATATTCCATTGGACGAGCTCAAGGGTGAATTGCTTGAGAATGCCATAAGTGAGTATGACCAGATACTTAAGAAGCTTCGTAAGAACAGAACTAAGTTGAAGAAAGCTGAAGGTAAGGCTTCTCTAAAGGAACCCGAGCTGCCCGAAATGGTAATCAAAGCCAAGCCGGTAGCAAAGAAAAGAACAAATAAAAAATAGGCGATTTTAGTCTGGATTTTTTTTGTTAATTCGCATTCCGTAAGAATAATTATATTACCATTTTAGCATGAAGAAAGAATGTTGGCCTGATGTGGCCTTTGAAGTGAGTTGGGAAGTATGTAACAAAGTAGGTGGAATACATACAGTTATAGCAACAAAAATCCCTGAGATGGAGAGCCGTCTAGGGGAGCAATATATTACTATTGGACCGGATATTTGGCGTGAGGAGCATCAAAACCCGGAGTTTATTGAGGATGAGTCTTTATTTAAGGGTTGGCAAAAGCAGGCAAGTAAGGAAGGCTTGAAGATTCGAACCGGAAGATGGAATGTTGCCACCAAACCAATTGCCATTATTGTAGATTTTACGCCACTGATCGCCAGGAAGGATGAGATTTTCAGCAAGGCCTGGGAAAACTGGAAGGTTGATTCACTAACTGGAGCCTGGGATTATGTTGAGGCGGCACTTTTTGGTTATGCATCAGGAGCAGTAATAAAAAGTTTTACAGATTATTACCGCAGCACCAAGGCTCTGGCTCATTTCCACGAATGGATGACAGGTATGGGGGTTCTGTTTTTGGACAGCTTTGCACCTTATATAGCAAAGGTTTTTACCACCCATGCAACCGTAATGGGACGGTCGCTGGCTGGGAATGGATATCCTTTGTATGAGAAACTTCTAGAGTTTAATACCGATGAATTGTCGGCCCAACTGGGTGTTAGAGCTAAGCACTCATTGGAGAAAATGGCTGCTGAAAAAGCAGATAGTTTTACTACTGTAAGTGAAATAACTGCCAGAGAATGTGAAAAGTTCCTTCAGAAAAGGCCTGACATTATAACTCCTAATGGCTTTGATCCTGAGATAGTTCCAGTACCGGAAGATCTTAAGAAAAATCGTATAAAGTACAGAGAGGTGCTGGCACGTACTGCAGCGGCTGTGCTGGGTAAAGAAGTTGCCAATGATGCTCTTTTTATTGGTAGTAGTGGAAGGTATGAATATATTAATAAGGGACTGGATTTGCTCGTGCAAAGCTTAGGCTTGTTGAATAATGACCCGGAGATTAAAAGAGAAATTGTGGCTTTTATACTTGTGCCAGCCAATCATTATGGCCCAAGACAAAGTGTTTCGGATAGATTGAATGGAAAGAATAGCGTATTAAAGGGTAGTCCTTATCTTACTCATAACCTTCATGACGAGCAGGATGATCCGCTAATTAAAGATCTGGTTAAGAATAATCTGAAGAATAATCCAGGTGACAAGGTGAAGGTGATTTTTATTCCCAGCTACTTGAATGGGAATGATGGTATCCTAAACTTAAACTATTACGAGGCTTTAATGGGCCTCGATATGACTGCTTTTGCTTCGTATTATGAGCCGTGGGGGTATACCCCGATGGAAAGTATGATTTTCGGAGTGCCAACAATCACAACAAACCTGGCAGGTTTTGGCCTTTGGTTGCAAGATAAATTTCCAAAATTTGATGGGCAGCCATTTTTTGTCCTCGACCGACAGCATCAAATTTCATCCGGACTGCTTCAGGTTTTTGCCGAAAAGGTTAAGGATTTGGCTGGTATGTCTGAAGAAAATCTAGCTTCCCTCGGTTTAAAGGCCAGGGAGATTGCTATGTCTGCTACTTGGTCTGAATTCTTTTCAAAGTATGAATCGGCGTATTGTGCTTCTCTTGAGAAGACTGGCTCGTTGGCAATCCCGGAACGAGAATTGTCTTATATTGAGGACGATAAAGGCCTTGTGCTAAATCAAAGTGTTAATGAACCTATTTGGAAAAATCTCGCCATTCAATCCATCCTTCCCGAAAGCCTCTCGGGACTTAACCTGATATCAAGGAATTTGTGGTGGTCCTGGAATTACGAGGCTGAGGAATTATTTGAAGAAATTGATGCAGAATTATGGGCAGCTGTTGAACATAATCCGATAATGCTCCTACAAAAAGTTCCATATAATCGCCTGAATATTCTTGTTGATGATAAGGGTTTTGTTGAAAAATATCATAGAGTTTTAGCAAGTTTCAGAGAATATATTGATCTAAAGGGGAGTTCAAAAAGTTCTAAAATAGCATACTTCTCAATGGAGTATGGATTTCACTCAAGCTTGAAAATTTACTCAGGCGGACTTGGAATACTTGCTGGTGATTACCTTAAAGAGGCTAGTGACAGAAACGTTAATCTTTTTGGTGTTGGACTTCTATACCGACATGGATATTTTAGGCAGCAACTGACTCTGGCCGGCGATCAGGTGGCGGAAAACAATAGGGAGGAATTCTCAGAAATACCTGTTTCTCCTGTTTTCGACCAACATAATGAATGGGTGGATATTCAGGTTGCTTTCCCTAGTCGGATTGTTAATGCAAGAGTATGGAAAGCGACGATTGGTAGAGTAAATCTTTATTTGCTCGATACTGATTATGACGCAAATAGTCCTGATGATCGCAATATCACCGACAACCTTTATGGAGGAGATGAGGAGCATAGGCTTAAGCAGGAGATGATTCTTGGTGTTGGTGGAGTTAGGATGATTGGGGAGTTAGGATTAAAACCTGAAGTATACCATTGTAACGAGGGACATGCTGCCTTTATAGGTCTTGAAAGATTGAGGAGGCTTGGAGAATTTAAGTTGTTCAAATTTGATGAGTCGCTTGAAATTGTGAGATCTTCCACTCTATTCACAACACACACTCCTGTGCCTGCAGGGCATGATGCCTTTCACGAGGACCTTATCAGAACTTATATGGGCCATTACCCGGCTCGCCTTAATATTACCTGGGATGAGTTTATTAACCTGGGAAAACTTCATCCGGGTAATAGTTCTGAGAAATTTTCTATGTCATATCTGGCAGCCCGACTATCGCAGGAGATAAATGCAGTAAGTCGTCTTCACGGTGAAGTTACCAGAAGTATGTTTCGTGAATTATGGGAAGGCTATTTCCCCGAAGAACTGAATGTGGGATATGTTACCAATGGAGTTCATTACCAAACATGGGCATCAAAAGACTGGCAGATTCTGCACAAAAAGATGTTTGGGGATGGTTTTTTGGATAACCAATCCAATGTTGACTATTGGTCTGGTATAAGAAATGTTAGCGATAAGGAGGTTTGGGAAGTAAAGGAGAATCATAGAAGTCGGCTAATTTCATATATTAAGCATAGATTGGAGAAAAATTCAATCAGAAGACATGAGTCCCCAAGTCATATAATGAGCGTTAGTAATAGCTTGGATGACAAAGCTTTGACAATCGGTTTTGCCAGGAGGTTTGCAACTTACAAAAGAGCAAATCTGCTTTTTAGAGATTTGGATCGTTTATCAGAAATCGTTAATAAGGTGGGTATGCCAGTTCAATTCGTTTTTGCTGGTAAAGCCCATCCACGCGACAAAGCCGGGCAAGATCTTATCAAAAGAATCGTTGAGATATCTCGTCATCCTGATTTTATTGGCAAGGTAATCTTCCTCGAGGATTATGATATGACAGTTGCACGACAGCTTGTTCAAGGTGTCGATGTTTGGCTTAACACACCAACCAGGCCCTTAGAAGCTTCAGGAACATCTGGAATGAAAGCAGCTATGAATGGAGTAATGAACTTTAGTGTTCTTGATGGTTGGTGGGTAGAAGGGTACAAGGATGGTGCTGGTTGGTCTCTGTCTGAAGAGCGTGTATATAAAGATCAGGGATTCCAGGATGAACTGGATTCTGCAACTATTTATGAAATGCTTGAAAATGAGTTGGTACCTCTTTTCTACTCCCGGGATAATAAGGGCTTACCGGTGGAATGGATTGCTCACATCAAAAATACCTTTGCCTGGGTAGCTCCCAAGTTTACGACAAAACGAATGATAGATGATTACAATGAAAGATTCTATTCCATTCTTGAATCACGGTCCAGTGATATAAAGGTCAATAAGTATCATCTTGCAAGGGTTTTATCCAGATGGAAAAAACATATTGCATCCAAGTGGGATCAGATAAAGGTTCTGGATATTCAATATGACAGTAAGTCGGATGGCCCGATTATTATTGGTGATAAATATCAAATAGTAGTGAAGTTGGATATTAATGGCTTAGATCCTGATGAGATTGGGGTTGAACTTGTGGTTGTTAAAACTGAAGGTGTGGAGGAAACTAAA
>CAYXQX010000194.1:0-7197 GCA_964467485.1 uncultured Porphyromonadaceae bacterium
CATTTGCTGATGTATTTTCATCAGTGGAATATAAGCCTGCTCCTTGCTCAAAATCCAGCTCCTTGTTGCGTATTTTTACAGCCAGGGAGTCGAGGGCGTTTTTTGTTTGCAGGCTTGTTTCCGGTGAAATTTTTGGTTTCAATAAAACATGTCTGGTATTTATTGTTTCACCCTTTCTTTCAATAACCTGTATGAGGTGGTATCCGAAATCTGTTTTAACAACTCTTGATACCTCATCTCCTCGCAGATTAAATGCCACTGCTGTATATTCAGGAGCCAGGTCGCCTCTTCTGAAAAAGCCCAATTCACCACCCTGAGTTCTTGATCCGGGGTCATCACTATGAAGTATAGCTATTGTTGCCATGGATTTTCCTGCAAGAATCTGATCCCTGTATTCATTTAGCTGATCAATCACTCTTTTCTTTTCTTCTTCCGTAATCCCCGGCTTTTGCATAATCATCCTGATTTCTAATTGCTCCGGAATTCGGGGTACCTGATCTACGGGGATTTTTTTAAAAAATTTCTGTACCTCTGATGGAGTTACCTTAACATCAGCAGTTAAAGATCTCTTCATGTGATCAGTTAAAAGCGATTCTTTAATATCACTGAAAAAATCCTGCTTAATCTCCGGCATTGATTTTTTAAAATATTCCTCTATTGCTTCAACTGATCCGGCCTGCTCCACAAAAAAGTTTAATCTTTGCTGCAAAGCGGCTTCGACTTCCCTATCCGTTTTTTCTATACTATCCAACTCGGCCTGGTCAAGTAATAATTTACTTGCCATGATATCTTCCAGAGCTGAGCATTTTCCATCGCCCACAATAGGTATTCCTTCAACTTTATTTTGCTGCAAGGTGTTTTCAACATCTGATTGAAGGATAGGGTGAGAGCCAACCACTGCAAGGATCCTGTCGATCACTATTGTGTCGTTTTGGGCAGTTTGAGCTGAGCCTGCAAAACTGAAGACGCTCAAAAACAATAATACTAAACCCGTTTTGTTTATCCCCTGAAGCTTAATCAAGGAACAGTTATTAAATAGTTTATTCATAGATTTCTATTTGCTGCTGACTTAATGCATCTTGTAAAACATCCTGTTCAACCTGTTTAACATAATCTAACTTCCGTTTGGATAGTACCAGACCCCTTATTTTGTCATTAATAAACTCAATAGGGGCCTGTTCTCCAGAACCTAGATAATCCCTGATTACCAGGAAATGTATATAATCCTGGTCTTCACTCTCCCAGGTTTGGTTTCTTTTTAAAAACTCATCATCATTTTCTATCTGACCTGGAATTTTCTCCATTATCTGAGAAAAGGATACCCATTCATCATTGAAAAAATCGAAGCGGTCGGATTCCCTCTGACCAACTGTAAGGAGCTGTTCAAAATCCTGATCTCTTTTAGAGCGTATGAGGCGTCGTATTTCCGGAACTGAAGTATTACTTTTTTCTATCCTGATGTATAAGGCCTTGACAATAGGTGCTTCCAGCATGAAAGCATTAATGTTACTGTTATAATAATCTTCTAATTGACTGTTGTTGACAATTGTGTCGAGCTTTTCACTCAGGAGTTGTTTCTGATACTCATAAATTAGCAGTGATGATCTGTAGTCCTCTATCATAGATGCAAAATTCTTCTGCTCTTCAAGAACATTATACTCAGCTAACCTTAGTAATAATTGCCTGTTTATCCATTGGTCAATAAAAGACCTTGCTATCCGGGCGCTGTCGGCCGGATCTGATATTCCATTGAGTATGACGTGCATATCGCTGGCATAAAGATATTTATCATACACCCTTACCAGAGGCTCCTCACCGTTTTTTACAGGGATACGAGAGCAGCTAAAAGCAATTATTACAACAAACGTGATCAGTAAGACCAGGCTTGAATTACAGCTGTATGCTTTGCAATACTTTTTCATCAACCTTAACGGAGTATTTACTTCTTAGTTCCTCTATCCATTCTTTATCCAAATATTCCTGATAATCAGCAGTAATCTGTCCCCTGGCTTCAGATAGGGATTTTGGCATTGGTTCCAGTATACTCCGTACCCAAACAAAGATCCGGGAATCTTCTTCCTCCACAATATCAGAAACTCCTTTTTTCCATTTGATATTATCTGTAATAGAGTTCTCGTTTTTTAAAAATGGGCCGTTTTGAGTTTCAAATGAACCTGAATACTTCACCGCGACCTCCTCAAGAACTTCTTCAATTGGTTTAAGAGAGGTGTCGGTTTTAATGTATTTACTAACTGCTTTGTGCATTTCCCTTGTCATTTCATCCAGATTGGTGTCGGTTTTACAATAGATAATGGTCCCATTTAACCTTTCATCCCATTGGTAATTGCCTTTATTAGCTCTGTAGAAAGAATCAAGTCCAGTAGAATCGGTTGAGGCTTTGGTCCATACCTTTTTATCCATCACTTCAAAAAGAAGGTTACCATCCCTGAATTCTTTATAAAGATCGCGAAATTCCGGGTATTTTTTTTCTAGTTGAGTCTCCTCGTAGCTTAAGATCGTAGTTTCGACAAATTCATTGAACTTTTTGTCAACAAATTCGGCAATAGGAATCTCTCTTGATTCCCTTACTTTCAGGGCCATGTGTTTGGCGAAATCAGTTTGCAGGTAATTTTTTTTGTTAATTGTAAAGATGACACCATTTTTCTGCAAGGCAGGATTAGGATCCCAGCGGCCTGAGAATATAGATGGATCGACCAAACGATAAAACTCTTCAAGATTAGTCTTATTAACTTTGAATTGGTATTCCTTCTTTAAACGATCGACAATAACGCTTATACTTTTTGCTGATCTCGCAGCATCCCTGGCTATTTTCCTCTCTAAAACAGGTGTCACCTCATCTCTGGTCGGTATTTTTTTATCAATCAATTTAAAAATATACCATCCTAGTTGAGTCTTTACCGGTTCGCTATAATCTCCAATATTTTTTATATTGAAAGCCCCATCTTCAAAATCTTTTGGCTTGTTACCAACTCCAAACCATGGTAGCAGACCACCACGAGGACCAGAGTTCTTATCATCCGAATACTTGATGGCCAGATCGCCGAAGTCTTCCCCCGCCTGCAGCTTATCATACAGTTCAAAGATCTCAGATTTTAGTATTGCATGTTCTTCTTCTTTCATTCCGTACATGCTGGATTTATGAATAACGGCAACTCTTATTTGTCCTCTGGTTGGGATTCGTTCAGTAATCTTTATAAGATGGTAACCATACTCTGTCCTAACAGGATCCGATACTTCCCCAACCGAAGTGTTGTATGCTGCATTCTCAAAGGGGTAAACAAGGTCAAATACTGTGCAAAATCCTATGTCTCCTCCATTGTTGACAGCAGATGGGTCATCGCTTACTTCTTTAGCTAGTTCTGCAAAATCTTCTCCTGCATCGATTCTCTTTTTAAATTTCATGACTCTCTGATATGCTCTGAGAGTATCACCGGGAGGGGCATCAGCAACAACACCAACCAAAATATGACTTGATCTGAACTCTACCTGACTTCTTTCCCAAGCCTCGTCAAGAAGTTCATGTGTTACATTCTGATCCATGAGATAAGGTTTGGCAAGCTGACTACGGTATTGGCCAAGGTCGTGAATAAAGACCTTTGTTGTGTCAATTCCTTCGTCTTCTGCAGCCTTAACCTTCAGCTTAAAATTGACAAATATGTCAAGCGATTCCTCCATGTTAGGCTTTTCATCTTGTTGATGAAGATTTTTTGTCAGGATTCTAACAAACTCTGAAGAATATACAGGATCACCTTCAATTGTTAACAGAACCTGATCCTTTTCCTGTGCAAATGAATTAGCTATTGAGAATAAAATGGCTGCTGTTAGCCATAATGTCTTGATTTTCATAAGATTCATGAATTATTTTCTGAATTTAATACACATAACAGTCTTAAACGTTTTAATTGCTTGTTTGTTATGTCAATTGTTAACGACTATAATTTGGTGCCTCCCTTGTGATGGTTACATCATGGGGATGGTTTTCTGAAACACCAGATGCAGTGATCTTGGTGAACCTTGCATTGTGCAGGTTTTTAATGTTTTTGGCACCGCAATATCCCATTCCGGCACGAAGACCTCCTATCATCTGATATATAACCTCTGTTAGTGTACCTTTATATGGAACTCTGGCGGCAATACCTTCTGGAACGAGTTTGCTAATATCATCTTCCATATCCTGAAAGTATCTATCCTTTGATCCTTTTTGCATTGCCTCAATGGATCCCATTCCCCGATAGGATTTGAATTTTCTCCCCTGATAAATAATTGTATCACCGGGTGACTCCTCTGTTCCAGCAAAAAGAGACCCGGCCATAACTGAGTCGGCTCCAGCTGCCAGAGCTTTTACAATATCACCGGAATAAGTCAGGCCTCCATCTGCTATAACTGTAATATCTCTGCCTTTTAGTGCTTTAGCGACATCGTAGATTGCTGTAAGCTGGGGAACGCCAACACCGGTAATCACCCTTGTTGTGCATATGGATCCTGGTCCGATTCCTACCTTAATGGCAGCAGCTCCTGCATCTGCTAAGGCAAGAGCAGCTTCAGCTGTGGCAACATTGCCAACCACAAATTCCATGTCGGGGAAAAGAGTTTTAGCCTTTTTCAAGGTATTGAGTACTCCGAGGGAATGGCCATGGGCGGTATCAATGGTTATAGCATCTACGCCTGCATCAACCAGGGCTTTTATCCTGTCTATGGTATCAGCCATAACACCTACTGCGGCTGCTACTATAAGCCTGCCCCTTTGATCTTTGCAGGCATTGGGCCTGTCGCGGGTAATAGTTATATCCTTGTAAGTTAATAACCCGACGAGCTTATCATCTTTGTCAACAACCGGAAGTTTTTCAATCTTATGTTTTTGCAGAATCTCTGCAGCTTTATCAAGTTCTGTAGACTCAATAGTGGTAATCAGATTGTTCTGGGTCATGATCTCAGAAATCAGTGTGCCCTTGTTGTATTTGGAACGAAGATCACGGTTTGTGACAATACCAACAAGTTTTCTATCATGGTTAATGACAGGAATTCCACCAATCTTGTATTCATGCATCAGATTCTTTGCATCTTCAACAGTCTGCTCAGGGAAAATGGTGATCGGATCCATAATCATACCATTTTCAGCTCTCTTAACTGAGATAACCTGACGGGCCTGAGCCTCAATACTCATGTTTTTATGGATCACACCAATCCCACCTTCACGAGCAATAGCCATTGCCAGAGCAGATTCTGTTACCGTATCCATTGCAGCTGAAATAATAGGTGTATTCAGCTTAATTTTTTTTGTAAATTGCGAGGAGATATCTACTTCACGTGGTATGACCTCGGAGTATGCAGGTATCAAAAGAACATCATCAAATGTTAAACCCTCATTATCAATCTTATCCTGAAAAAATGACATGCCGTTTTTTTTTGAACTGGTAAATTTGCGCTAAATTACAAATTTCTCCGCGATTTGAATGAATACAGGAAAATACTAAAAGATTATTGGAATTATGCCAATTTTCGCCCTCTGCAGGAAGAGATTATCGATTCTGTGATGCAGAACAGAGATACATTGGCATTGATGCCTACCGGCGGAGGGAAATCCATAACATTTCAAGTACCCGGAATAGCCAAACCTGGTATATGTTTGGTTATCTCCCCTCTGATTGCACTGATGCGAGATCAGGTAGATGCACTTAAGTCTAAAGGAATTAAGGCGGTAGCTATCCATTCTGCACTTTCGAGATATGAGATTGATATTGCACTCGACAATTGCATATATGGTAATTATAAGTTTTTGTATTTGTCGCCCGAACGACTGGGAACCGACCTGTTCAAGACGCGATTGCAAGATATGGATGTCAACCTGATAGCTGTGGATGAGGCACATTGTATATCACAATGGGGCTATGATTTCAGGCCTTCTTATCTTGATATAGTCAAGATCAGGGAGGAGCTACCAAATGTGCCGGTTTTAGCTCTAACAGCTACAGCCACCCCTGAAGTAGCCGACGATATTCAAAAACGACTTGGCTTTTCGAGGCAGAACGTTATAAGACAAAGTTTCGAGCGGAAAAACCTGGCATACAAGGTGTATCAAACCGAAGATAAAACCTCCGTCCTTGTGAAAATCTATAAAAAATATGACGGCAGTGGTATTGTATATGTAAGAAGCAGGAAAAAAACCAGGGAGATAGCAGAGATTCTTAACAAAAATAATATCTCATCAGGATACTATCATGCCGGTTTGGATAGCAAGATAAGGCAGGCTAGAGAGAAAAGCTGGCAAAGTGGAGAGATTCGTGTAATGGTCTCTACCAATGCTTTTGGGATGGGGATTGATAAATCTGACGTAAGAACAGTAGTTCATATTGATTTGCCCGACTCTCCCGAAGCATATTTCCAGGAAGCAGGCAGAGCAGGCCGGGACGGGAAAAGGGCTATGGCAGTGCTGTTGTATCATAAATCTGATAAAAGAAGCCTGGAGCAGAGCCTGGTGATTAAATTTCCTGGCATTGATAAAATACGGCAGGTGTACACAGCTTTAGGCCATTATTATCAACTTATACCAGGAGCAGGCAAAGGACAGACTTTTGATTTCAGCCTGGGCGATTTCTGTACGAAATTTGGCTTTCATACATTAACAGCATATCATGCGCTTAAGCATATTGAACGAGCAGGCTTTATTGAACTGACTGATGAGATAAACCTGCCTGCCAGAATTTTTTTCAGGGTAAACAGGGATGATCTGTATAGATTTCAGGTGGCAAACTCCAGGTACGACGGGATAATAAAATTACTGCTTAGAGTCTATTCGGGATTATTTACAGATTTCTGCAGGGTAGATATTGACTTATTGGCTAAAAAAGCAAATGCAAAACCTGAATTGATAAAGAAGGTTATTGAGAGTCTCCAGAATCAGGGTATTGTTTACTTTCTGGAACCTAAAAAGACCCCCCAACTCCATTTTACTGCCGAAAAAGTAGAAGAGAAATCATTAATTATCTCCCGTGATGTTTATGCATGGAGACAAAAGGAAGCCCGAAAAAGACTCGATACAATGATTAACTACGGGCAATCACATGACAGGTGCAGAAGTCAGCTTCTACTAATGTATTTTGGTGATAAAAACCCTCCTCTTTGTGGTATTTGCGATATTTGTGAAAGGAATTCAGATAGTGATCTTACTCAGAAAGA
>CAYXQX010000195.1:0-7156 GCA_964467485.1 uncultured Porphyromonadaceae bacterium
CTTCCTATACCTTTTAGCAGGGATTGCAAAATTACACTCAGCGATAAACCATTCTATTTTATCGTCAATTACAGGGCCTACGACCAGGAGGTGGCCGTAAAGAGTTTTACCAAGAAACAATTTAAGAAAGCTTCAGCCTCAGTGGCCCAGACTGCAGAAGCTCTTTTTAAAAAGCCTTCAGCTGATGAAAGCTCTATCCAATATACCGATGTGCATCTGGGATCCAATGAAGACGAGATTATTGATCTTCACGATGGAGAGAATTCTATCAGGCAGCTGAGTATCCGGCTTGATCCGGAGAGTGACAACCAAGCCCTGCGTTCTACGATTCTGGAGATGACCTTCGATGGAGTCAGGACTGTCTGGTGCCCTGTGGGCGACTTTTTCAGCAGCCCCGACAAGATCAATCCTTTCCAGGTATGGAACCGCACTGTTTTGCCTGATGGGACAATGATCTGCCGTTATGTGATGCCTTATAAGAAAACAGGACAAGTCAGGTTGATTAACCTGCAGGATAAGCCTGTAGACCTTAAGATCGGTATCGAGAACCATAGCTGGAACTGGAATGAACAATCGATGCATTTTTATGCATCCTGGAAGCCTGTTGGTACTCTTAGCGGCGACAAGTTCACCGACCTTAATTTCATCGACATAAAAGGAAAAGGTGTACTTGTTGGAGATGCTTTAACGGTTCTCAGTCCGGACCGTGGCTGGTGGGGAGAAGGGGATGAGAAAATTTATATCGATGAAGCCGATATGGAACGCAGCTTTCCATCTCATTTTGGTACAGGTACGGAAGACTATTATGGTTGGGCAGGAGGGTTGGTACCAACCGGCAGAGATACTTTTTCGATACCAATAGGAGGGAACATCTGTAACGGCAATCCGGCCAACCCCCGTGGGTATAATATCTGTGCCCGCAACCGTATTCTGGATGTCATTCCATTCACCAACCGTCTGGTTTTTGATATGGAAGCATCTCCCGGCACGGATATTCGCAATGACTGGAATCTTCTTGATTACACTCTGGTTAGTTTTTGGTACGCTATTCCGGGAAGCACCAACAATTCAATTCCTCTGCCTGAAAAAGCAAGAAAACCAATCTTGTCGCTTAATGAAATAGACCTGATGCAGGATTACCTGAAAACCGGAACCGTAGTTCTAAACCCCACAATATCTTACCAAGCAAAAGAACACCATGCCCAACCCGGCCAATTCCTTGTATATCATGTTTGTATGAAAGCTGAGACAACAGACTTTAATGACATAAAAGTTCAATTCTCAGATTTGCAACCCGAAACTCGCAACCTGCAATCCGCAACGGGCAACTTGCAACCCGCAACCCGCTCCCGCTTCACCTGTTTCAATCTGGGAGGCATTAACTTCATGGGCCAGCCCTTTACCAAAAGGATTGATATACCAGCCGGACAGACCCAGGAATTATGGATGGGGCTTGATCTTGAAGGTATTCCGGAAGGAGTATATACCGGAGCAATGACTATTTCATCCGGCGATCAAAAGCAGGAAGTCCCAATCAAGATAAATGTCTCCGGTAAAGTTATTAAGGATCACGGCTACGACAAAGGTAAAACAATGGCCAGGTTGAACTGGCTGAATTCAACAGTTGGGATAGATGAGAAGGTTACCAAAGGATTCACCCCGGTTGAGCTTGATGGTAATCTCGTTAAAATTCTTGGTCGTGAGCTTGTTGTAGGTGTTGATGGGTTACCTACTACTATAAATAGCTTTTTCGGGCCATCTAATCAGGAGTTGAAAAAAGAAGGTGAAGATTTGTTAAAAGACCCAATGAGGTTCATCATCGAGAAAGCTGATGGAAGCATTGTTAGGTTGAAACCTGGTAAACTGGAGATCTCCAGCATATCCGAATCAAAAGCTGCCTGGAGAGTAATTAGCAGTTCACTGGAATTTGATCTTGAGTGTTCGGCTCAGATGGAATTTGATGGTTTTGTGGATTACAAATTAACGCTTACTGCCAGAACCCTGGTGAAGGTGAAGGATATTAGGCTGGAAATTCTTGTTACGGAAGGAAAGGCAGAATATATGATGGGTCTGGGCCATGAAGGGGGGACCCGGTTGCCCGACTGGAGATGGAAGTGGGATGTGACAAAAAATCAGGATATGCTATGGATAGGGGCTGTAAATGGCGGAATGCGTATTAAATGGAAAGCTGCCAATTATCGACGTCCTCTCATTAATATCTATTATGAATTCGGCCAGCTCAATATGCCGCCCTCCTGGTGTAACGGAGGTAAGGGAGGTGTGAATGTAATTGACAGGGGTAGGGATGTATTAGTTAAAGCCTATTCAGGGCAAAGGGAAATGATAGCAGGTGAAACCCTTGATTATGATTTTGAAATTTTGCTTACTCCTTTTCGAACTGTCAATAAATCAATACAATATGGCGATCGCTATTATCATGGTGGCGGTACTAATACTTCGGTTAAGATTGCTGATGCCAAATCATCGGGGGCAAACATCATCAATATACATCATGCCGAGGATTTGTATCCTTTTATCAATTATCCATACCTGGATGAGAACATCGCAGGTTTGAAAAAACTGGTTTCAGATACCCATGATGCCGGTATGCGGATGAAATTTTACTATACAACCCGTGAACTGACAAAAAATCTTCCGGAATTTAAGGCCTTTTATAGTCTTGATGGTGAAATTATTTACCCAGGTCCGGGGGATGAAACAAAAACCATACTCAATCCAAATGGCCCGCATGAATGGCTGAAGAAAAATCTCCATGGCAAGTACATTCCTGCATGGCATAACCCTATTAATGAAGGAATTTTCAAGGGTGAAACAGATCTGTCCGTGATCACCACCCCCGATAGCCGTTTGAATAACTTCTATGTTGCAGGTTTGGATTGGATGGTAAGAAACATTGGGATAGATGGTGTATATATTGATGATTCGGCTCTTGACAGGTTCACGCTTATGCGTGCCAGGAAGATAATCGACAAGGATCGCCCTGAGGGGAGGATAGACCTGCATAGTTGGAACCATTTTAACAAGATGGCGGGTTTTACTAATTGCCTCAACCTTTATATGGATCTGCTGCCATATTTCGATCAGGTATGGATCGGGGAAGGAAGGGACTATAACCGGATGCCAGACCATTGGTTGATTGAAGTCTCAGGAATTCCATTTGGTCTGCCCGGACAAATGCTTCAAGGAGGAGGAAACCCTTGGAGGGGTATGGTATACGGAATTACCAACCGTGCAGGCTGGACACCCAGACCACCCGGTGAGATTTGGAAATTCTGGGATGAATATGGAATTCAAGACAAGGAGATGATCACTTACTGGGATAAAAACTGTCCGGTAAGGACCTCTAACCCCATGGTCAAGGCTACTGTTTATCGGGGTAGTTATAGCAGTATTATTTCAATTGCCAACTGGAGTGACAAAGACCAGAAAGCCGGATTATCCATCAACTGGGCTAGCTTGGGATTAGATCCTGATGGTGTGGATATTTTTATTCCCTCTGTGATAGATTTTCAGGAAAGACAGCAATCAGTAGCTCTGGACAAACTGACTATTCCGGGAGGGAAAGGTTACCTGATAATTATCAGGGAGCGATGATTTGGGGGGTAGGGAAATGAGAAATATTTCACTTTCCGGATCATTTCTTGCAACAGTCTATTTTATTTGGCAATATTGATGGTTCAAAATATTTATCCTGATGAAATACCTGATGTTTGCCGGTTTATTGATGATTACTCCCCTGCTTCCGGCTCAGGACAAGGCAGATGCCGAAGTAATCCGAAGTTTCTATGATGAAGCTCTCTCCAGCCGGGAGGCCTATGAAAACCTTGAATGGTTGTGCAAGAATACTGCCGGGAGGATTTGTGGTACTCCGGAAGCGGCGGCAGCGGTTGAATTTACCTACCAGACCATGCTAAAAATGGGCTTGGATAAGGTATGGAAGCAGGATGTTATGGTTAAGAACTGGAAGAGGGGCGAGTCCGAACAGGGGAGGATTGTTTCTTCCATTTACGGAAGTACCGATGTGCCGATATGTGCCTTGGGCTTATCCCCGGGGACAGGTGATGAAGGGCTTGTTGGTGAGGTACTGGAAGTTATGGACTTTAAAGACCTGGAAAATAAAAAGGAACTTGCGAAAGGAAAGATAGTATTCTTTAATCGCCCGATGGACCAGAAACTGATACACACCTTTTCAGCCTACGGGGGTGCTGCCAACCAGCGTACCAGTGGTCCAGCCAAGGCAGCCAAATACGGGGCCATTGCCTGTCTTGTGCGTTCATTAAGCATTGAATTAGATGATTATCCTCACACAGGTGTTACCCGCTTTGATAATCCGGATGAGCAGATTCCTGCTTTGGCTATTTCAACCAATGGAGCAGAACTTTTGAGCAGTCAGCTGAAAAGTGACACTAACTTGAAAATATTCCTGAGGGCTACTTGCCAAACTTATCCTGATGTGCTCTCTCACAATGTTATTGGAGAGATAAGGGGATCTGATTATCCTGATGAAATAATTACGGTAGGCGGTCATCTGGATGCCTGGGATAACGGTGAAGGGGCTCATGATGATGGTGGAGGATGTATGCAATCAATCGAAGTTTTGCGTTTGTTTCTGGAAAATGGTATCCGTCCAAAGCATACCATAAGGGCCGTTATGTTCATGGATGAGGAAATAGCTCAAAGGGGTGGCCAGGCTTATGCAGAAGCTGCTTCTGAGGCTGGCGAGAAACACATTGCTGCAGTGGAATCTGATCGGGGAGTATTATCACCCCGATCCGTATCAGTAGGTACTACTCCCGATCGATATGCGAAAGCCCGGGAATGGGAGTCGTTTTTTAAACCTTATGACCTCACAATGGTTAAGGGCGGCGGGGGTGTAGATGTGTCACCTCTGCGTAATTACTATCCCGATCTTGTTTACCTGGGTATGATGCCTGATAACCAGAGATATTTCAGGTTCCATCATTCTCCCTTTGATGTTTTTGAGAATGTAGACCGTCGGGAAATGCAAATGGGAGCAGCTAGTATAGCAGCTATGGTTTATTTGTTTGACAGGTGGGGGCTGTAAATCAGCACACAATAATATTTTTTTACAATAAATCACCTGAACCAAAATCCAAGTTTAATTGAACCGGCATCCATGTTATATACTCCTGAGACGTTGCCGGAAGGTCCGGTTTGTGAAAAGCTTTTCAAATGCGACCAGGCTTCAGTGCAATAGACTTCTCCTGTTCTGCCTTTACCGTCGTATTTTGGTTCAACAGGAAAATCTTCAATAAGAAAATCAGTAGTCATATCCCTAAATCTTCCATCGCAATCAAAGGCATGCACTTTTAAAGAAACAATTCTTGAACAATCCGAATTCATTTCAAGCTCAACAGTTGATTCAAGGCAGTTTGGATAGTATGGACACTTACCTGTTCCGGTAAATTTTAAAACATTCTGATTCTTGGATGTCCACGATATGGAAGTTAGTTCACCATATTCATCGATAGAAAAACTGTAATCCAGCCATTTCCCTCCGTTAGACGCTGTATACATGCCCAATCGCACCCATAACGCATTGATATTAAGCGAACTATTTACTTCAATAGATGCAGTATGATCATTAGTTAAGCTTTGATTAATACAGAGGACATCGTAGCATTCATTACCATCATCTAATATGGCAGTAAAAGGAGCACTAACATCCACCTGATTGCTCGGTCCACCGGTTCGATAGAATAATTTATCAGTTTTCTCCTCCTTACAGAGGTAAAATTTCAAATCAGGATCATTTTGTGTGAGATTGATGCTAACGGTTTTTGAAAAATTAAATGTGTTGAAAACCTTAAATATTCGAATTCCTAAACCAGGGATTGACTGGCTGGCGGTTTGCTTCGGGTGGCTATTATCCACAGTAATACTTTTTTGCCAAAGTGCATCATCTCCAGGAATCTGACTGGTCAGGTATACTTGCCGATCCGGTTTATTCGATCCAATGACCCAACGCAGAAATTCATCGTACAATTCCCCTAATTTCATATTTGATTTTTGCAAATATTCATCCAGCATTTCTGCCACACTAGAGAAATATCCGTTATTCCCGACATAAATAAGCATTGAGTCCAGGGGAATGGTGTGACGCAAATCCCCTGTATCAGGATCCCGGGTTTTCCCTCTGTACCAGGTCAGATAAGATAAAAAGCAACCTGCCCGATAAAAATTTGGATCTTGTTGACAATCATCCCATGAATTGGGAAAATTTTCAACCAGACGGCTATAATGCTCCAGAATCTCGGTTTCCTTATCTGCTAATTTTCCTCCCCAAACAAAACGATCGGCATTTACAGCCGTGGCTTCTAGCCACCATAGTGTTCCTGCAATAAGAGAACCCGACTTAACATAATACTCATCTTGAACCACATGCAACAGCTCATGTGCACATGTTGATCGTAATACATCATGCTTCAGATTCTTGTTTATGTGTATATTATTCATTAGTGCAGAATTTTTTCCCGAACTGTTTATTTTATGAACAAAAACGCTAATGCCGGTTGTATAGAAATCAGGAAGAAACCGCCATTTGTATACATAATAAGCTTCATGCAGATACTTGTTGATGTCCTCGATGTAATCGGGTGTTTTGGAATAGGTGTACAATGAAGCATTTGGTGAATTATATGCCGAATTTGAGGGGATTTCACTTTCCTTATAGTATATATAGAAAATTCCACTCCAGAATAAATCGGTATATCCTTCAAGACGTTTTAGACTAAACCATGACAGTTTTGTAAGGTGCCTGGTTGAAATAACTACTTGATTTGCTGCCGTGTCTACTTCATAAATCAGGAAACGTTGCCATCTTTGTTCGTTTTCGTCATAATATACCGGGAAAATGCCTCGTTCGAATACTTCTGGCACCTGATCGTTACTGAAATCCAGAGAAATTTTCAAATCCACCTGGAATTCATTATATCCTTCTATGGTTATGTCATAAACCGGACCATATTGATAATCTTCAAATTGCTGTTCAGCTTCAGGGTCGAACTGTACGATTTTCAGTTCAGTGCTGCCTGGGACAGCCGATTTTGGAATATCCACATGAACCTGATCGAAACTAATTTGCACTGACCCGTCAGCTGGATTAATCATCAGT
>CAYXQX010000196.1:0-7084 GCA_964467485.1 uncultured Porphyromonadaceae bacterium
ATGTCCAGCTGGCTGCTCATAAGAGATTATCTTGCTCCGGGCCTCTGGTGGAAATTATCTACAATCATTAGTTGTGGCACATTAGCCGCTGCATTGATACCTGAACTCACAAAAGCTTTTACAAGCTCTAAGTCACGTCATGTGCAAGAAATTGTTACAGCAAGTCGTGAAGGCGGAGCATCTCTTAATATTCTTTCGGGAATTGTAGCAGGAAACTTTTCAGCTTTTTGGAAGGGTCTTGTATTTGTTGTTCTGATGTTCGCATCATTTTATATTTCCAGTATGGGGCTGGATGCACTTATGACTTATCCGTCTATTTTTGCCTTTGGACTTGTTGCTTTTGGCTTCCTTGGAATGGGCCCAGTAACAATTGCCGTTGATAGTTATGGCCCTGTTACAGATAATGCACAATCTGTTTTTGAACTTTCCCAGATAGAGGCTATTCCTGATATCAAGGAGTCAATCATCAAAGAATTTGGCTTTGAGCCGGATTTTAAAAGGGGCAAGCATTACCTTGAGGCCAATGACTCGGCGGGTAATACATTTAAGGCAACTGCCAAACCTGTTTTGATTGGTACTGCCGTTATTGGTGCCACAACAATGATTTTTTCAATTATCATGATTTTAGAAAAGCTGGGAATGCTGAGTATCTCTCTTACAGATGCTCCGGTTCTTCTCGGGTTTATTGCTGGCGGTGCTGTGGTATACTGGTTTAGCGGCGCTTCAATGCAGGCGGTTACTACTGGTGCTTATCGTGCGGTTGAGTTCATAAAGAAAAATATCAATCTTGATAGAAAAAAGGCTGATTTAGAGGATTCAAAAGCTGTGGTTAAAATTTGTACCCAGTACGCCCAAAAGGGAATGTGGAATATATTTATTGTCTTGTTTTCTTTAACCTTGGCCTTTGCCTTTTTCGATCCTAACTTCTTTGTTTCTTATCTAATATCAATTGCTGTATTCGGGTTGTTTCAGGCAATATACATGGCTAATGCCGGAGGTGCCTGGGATAATGCTAAAAAGGTAGTTGAGGTTGATTTAGGTGAAAGAGGAACTCCTCTTCATGAGGCTGTAGTTGTTGGTGATACCGTTGGGGATCCATATAAGGATACATCATCGGTTGCACTTAATCCAATTATTAAGTTCTCAACTTTGTTTGGTCTATTGGCCGCTGAGATCTCTATTGAGATGTCGCTTCATGCAACAGAAAGTGGTGTTGCCAATATTGCACCATACATCGGATTGGGATTTCTACTGATTGGATTGATTTTTGTGTATCGATCTTTCTACGGAATGAGAATCAAATCATAAATATTGTTGTAGAGGCGCAAGGCTTTGCGCCTCTACATTTTATATTTTTTCAACTCGAAATTCTCGCCATCAAACTCACCATATGTGTAGTGAGTGATCCAGTCACCCAGGATGATCATGTTGGTAGAATCATTAAGAGAATAGTTTACCGGGTAATGCCGATGTCCAAAAACAATGTAATCCAAACCCTCCTCCATAAGGTTTTCCCTGCAATATGAAACCATTGGTTCTTGTTCATTCTTAAAAGGTACAGAACCATTTATCAATCGACTATGTCTGGACCACCTGGAGGCTATGTAAAAGGCAAAGTTTGGATGGAGCCTTGTAAAAAACCATTGTAAAATTTTGTTGTGGAACAGTCTTTTCAAGAAGAGGAAATTCCTATCTGCTTTATTTGTTCCGTCACCATGGGCAAGGAAAAAGTTTTTTGTTCCTATTTCGGTATGCAAGGCATCATTGTGGAGGACTAATCCTATTTCCTTACTAAGGTAATCAAAGGCCCAGATATCATGATTGCCTTTAAAGAAGTGAATAACAACCCCTTTGTCGGTCAGCTCAGCAAGCTTGCCAAGAAAACGCACATAGCCTCTGGGAACGACAGAATTATATTCATACCAGAAATCAAACATATCACCTAAGAGGTATATTTCTTGGGCTTTATCGGATATTGAATCGAGAAAAGCAACAAGTTTCTTCTCTCTGACAATACTTTCCTCCTTGTTTGGATATCCTAGATGGGCATCAGAAAGAAAGAATATTTTTTTTGCAGCTTCCACCCTGTTATTTCAGAAGTTCATTAAGTTTCTTCTCGAGAGCAGATCCTCTGAGATTTTTCGCAATAATATTCCCTTCGGGATCAAGTAAGAAGCTTGCTGGTATACTTTTGACACCATAGAGCTTGGCGGCCTCAGAATCCCAGTACTTCAGATCACTAACATGGACCCAATTTAATTTGTCTGCTTTGATTGCACCAGTCCATGCATCATGAGTTTTGTCGAGTGATACCTGGAAAATCTCAAATCCTTTATTCTTATAGTTGGCATAAATTTTTACCAGGTTTGGGTTTTCACGTCGACAGGGTCCACACCAGGCTGCCCAAAAATCCAGAAGGACATACTTGCCCTGGTAATCGGATAATTTGATTGTTTTGCCTTCAGGGCTGACTTGTTGTATCTCCGGAGCAGCAGCCCCAATTTCAGTTGATTGGCTTGCATTGGCAGCTATTTTCTGCTGATACTTAACGCTTTCCACAAATTTATGAAGTGAGGAGACCAGGGATGATTCCGGATATTTTTCAACCAAAGCCTCATCCACCTTGAGGAAATAATCAAAATCAAGTTGAGGGTTCAGGATCGTTTCATTTGCTAATTGGTGTGAAAGAGCGAGTAAGCTGGCTGGAGACTCATAATGCTCGTCGATAAATTGAGTGATAAATGTTCTTTGACGAGCCTTCAAATCCTGATATTTCTCCTGAATCCAACTATCTAGCTGAGGCCCGGCCTCGCTGGCATTACGGGCTGTATATATTTTACTCAGGGAGTCAAGTTCTAATGAAGCTTTTCTCATCTCGGAATTTAATTCCCAAACCAGTTGGGATTCCTCCGAGCCGCTAACCTTATAGGATCCTTCAAAGTCATCTTTACTAACAGATATTTTGACGTTTTGGCCATCATTAATCAGCAGGGAGATATACTTGTTATCCGATGTTTGTAAAAATAAAAATCTGGGATTAGAGGCAGTATCTGAAAATTCAAAATAGCCTTTTTTATCAATATATAAAGTATTAATTGTCTGCAGAGAATTGTCAAATAGCTCCTGGACCACAATACTGTCATTTGCCCATCCATTCATATTACCTGAAACTGTGAAGTCTTTGGATCCACCACAACTAATAACAATAATAGGCAATAAAAAAATAATAGTAAAAAGCTTGATTCTATTAAACATAACCCATTTTTTAAATTCGGTTCAAATGTATTGATTTTTTTTACTTTTGAGGAAATTTTCAATTAGGTGAAGGTATATACAGATCTGGAAAACATATCGATAAAAAACCCGGTAGTCACTATTGGAGTTTTCGATGGTTTGCACAAGGGACATCAGAAATTACTTGAATTGCTTTGTCGCAAAGCTGATGAGTTAGGAGGCGAATCTGTTGCTATTACATTTTGGCCTCACCCCAGGATGGTTCTTGGGAAAGAGAACAAGGATTTTCAGTTGCTTTCTACTCTGGAAGAGAAAGAGCACCTATTTCGCTTATGGGGCATTGACAATCTTATTATATTGCCTTTTACCTTGGAGTTTTCCAGGATGAGTGGCCGCAGTTTCATTAAGGATATCCTGGTGGATAAGCTAGGTGTGAAGTATCTTTTTATTGGAGATGATCACAGGTTTGGCAGTGATCGTGATGGCGGAAAAGGCTTGTTAACTGAGATGAGTTCTTTATATGGATTTGGAGTAGAAAATCTGGATTCTCATATGGATAATTCTACCCGTATTTCCAGTTCCTTAGTAAGAGCCGCATTGATGTCGGGTGATCTGGATAAAGCCAACAATCTTCTTGGATTTCCGTATATCATGTTGGGTAAGGTTGTTGAGGGGAATCGACTGGGCCGGAAAATAGGTTTCCCAACAGCTAATATTGCCTGTTGTGTAGATAATAAGCAGATCCCGGTGAAAGGGGTTTATGCTGTTTTGGTGGATATTAATGGTGAACAGTTTGGAGGTATGCTAAATATTGGGACACGTCCCACAGTGGATAGTAACTTAAAAAGGAGTATTGAGGTTCATATTTTTGATATTACTCGCGATCTTTATGGGCAAAACCTTATGGTAAGCTTTCTCCACAGGTTGAGGGATGAGATGAAATTTAATGATACAGATGAATTAAGAGAACAACTGTCAAAGGATAAGATAAATGCTCTTGCTAAGTTAAACCTTAATGCTTAACAGATTGTTATAAGTTGTTATACAGGTTAAAATTAATGATATAAATATTATGAACGATTATAAGATAAAAGATCTCAGCCTTGCTGATTGGGGTAGAAAAGAAATTGAACTGGCAGAGGCAGAAATGCCGGGACTGATGTCTTTGAGAGAAAAGTATTCTAAGGGTAGGCCACTTTTCGGAGCCAGAATAACAGGATCTCTGCATATGACTGTTCAGACGGCTGTCCTTATTGAAACTCTAACGACTCTTGGTGCTGATGTAAGGTGGGCAAGCTGCAATATTTTTTCCACTCAGGATCATGCGGCAGCTGCTATAGCTAAGTCCGGTGTCCCGGTTTTTGCCTGGAAGGGAGAAACACTCGACGAATACTGGTGGTGCACCTTGCAAGCTCTTACATTTCCGGAAGGGAAAGGTCCTCATTTAATTGTTGATGATGGTGGTGATGCAACTCTGATGATACATGAAGGTGTAGCTGGTGAAAAAGATCCTTCTTTATTTAACAGAGTCGTTGAAGCTGAGGATGAGATAAGCCTGTTAAGGATTCTAAGGAAAACATTAGCCAAAGAACCTGGTTTTTGGAAAGGTAGGATGCACGAGGTTCGCGGAGTATCGGAGGAAACAACCACAGGAGTCCATCGTTTATACCAGATGCTGGAGGACAATAAGCTTCTTTTTCCTGCTATTAATGTTAATGATTCTGTGACTAAATCAAAATTTGATAACCTTTATGGATGCCGGGAATCGCTTGCCGACGGTATCAAGAGGGCAACTGACATCATGCTGGCTGGAAAGGTTGTGGTTGTATGTGGTTATGGAGATGTTGGAAAAGGGTGTGCAAAATCCATGCAAAGCTATGGGTCGCGGGTTATTGTGACAGAGATAGATCCCATCTGCGCCCTTCAGGCCAGCATGGAAGGGTTTGAAGTTAAGCCTCTTGAGGATTCTCTGGATGAAGGTGATATATATGTTACTACAACCGGAAACAAGGATGTTATCAGATTGGACCATATGGAAAAGATGAAGGATAAGTCTATCGTATGCAATATTGGTCATTTTGATAATGAGATCCAGGTTTCACAGCTTGAAAAGCACCCTGGTGCTAAGCGCGAGAATATTAAGCCTCAGGTTGACCAGTTTCATTTTGACGACGGACATTCAATAATCCTTCTTGCTGAAGGGCGTCTGGTAAACCTGGGATGTGCCACTGGTCATTCAAGCTTCGTGATGAGTAACTCATTCACCAACCAAACGCTGGCTCAATTGGATCTCTGGAAAAAGGATTATAAACTTGGAGTTTATCGTCTTCCAAAATATCTTGATGAAGAAGTTGCCAGGCTCCATCTTCCTCATGTAGGGGTGAAGCTAACAGAATTGACCGACGCACAGGCTGCTTATATCGGCGTTCCGAAAAAAGGGCCTTTTAAGCCTGATCACTACAGATATTAGGGCAATAGAGAAAAGGAACCTTCCTGCCTTCTAGTTATATATCCTTAGAGTGCTTCCGGCGTAGTGGGTTGTGTATTGCTTCAGGGGCCATTTTGCCGGGCCCTGAGTTGGATATCCATCAAACACCGAGAATTTTGATCCACAACAGGGGCATTCCAGGTAAAATCCTGTTGAATCCAAGGCTACAATGCAGCCCTCGAGTGGCTCATTGGTGCAGGTTCTATCGAAAGCAATAAAATCATCCGGTTCACCTAAGGTCTTACGATAAAGAAAGATCCCCTGGTTCCCTTGTCCATCTATCAACGAATGGCTACCCGGGACTCGCAAATGGTTGTTCGAAGGATTATTCAAATACACCGTATAATTGACATAAATGTATGGTACAGGAACCTGATGTTCACGATTGCAAGCCAATCCTGAAATAATCATGACTACCAATACGGTTATTAGTGATGGATTTTTTATCTTTTTTAACATAGTTTCTCAAAAATGATACCCCACAAAAACTTTACCAAAATTATTTATTTTGAATTTAAATAATGTTGACGTAAATTTGACATCATGGATATAGGTTTTGATACCATCATATATGTAATACTGGGTTTGGCCTTTGTGTTTGCCCAGGTGGCAAAAAAGAAGAAGAAAGATGCCCAGGCTCAACTTGCAGAAGATGAGGGTAATGAAGTTGGGTCTAGCCCCTCAGCACCATCAGTTCTGGAGCGATTATTGGGTATTCCGGAGCAAAAGCCCCTTGTTAAGAAACCTGTTGAAAATTTTAAGTCTCCTGCGGAAGATCGTGAAAGGTCTTTTTATCAGCCACCCCCAAGTGAAGGTATGACTATTCCTGTAAATGAGGTAGTTAAGCCAGCTAAAAAAATAGATGTTAAAAAACGAAACGTTTATCAGGAACATAAATCTGGCAAGCGATCGGTTTTTGATTTAAAGCAAGCTATTATTTACAAAGCCATACTGGAACGCAAAAACTTTTGACATATTGTCGGCGTTGGATTTTTTGCCTAAAATTGTTGGCAAATTCATTTGAGAATATTTACATTTACGCCTTCTATGAAATAGTGTAAAGTGGAAAAACTGTAATTAATCACAAATACTAGATTATGTTTCGAAAATTACTCCTTGTAGTTTTTGCTGTGGTTGCAGCAAGTAGTGCTTATTCTCAATCCGCCACCCTTAAGGGAGAGGTAAGGGATAAAGCCACTGGGGAACTCATCCCTTTTGCAGCTGTTGTAGTAATGTCTGGACCCGATGACGGGACCCAGCTTAATGCATCCGCTTCTGACATTGATGGGAAATATACGATTAAGCCTCTGCCTCCTGGAAAATGGACGGTTATGTGTCGTGTGGTAGGGTACAATCCTCTTA
>CAYXQX010000197.1:0-4193 GCA_964467485.1 uncultured Porphyromonadaceae bacterium
CTAAAGAAGAGTACTACTCCTGCAGTTGAGAATCCTGCTGCCAGGAATTGTATTTTATCCTGATTTACAAAAGGCCGTATTGCTCCTGTACCGTCCGAGACCAGCTTTATCCCATGCCCTTTAGCATTTTCTAATTGAGCCCAAATAAGTTTATCCCTGGTAGCTCTAAAATCGTTTATACCCATAGGGTGATAATCCGACTCCCAGTCGCCTGTCGGCTTTACACCAAACTCATCACTTTTTGTTTTGCCTGCCGGAAAGGGAACTACTGATCCATTGGATCTACCCAAGTGATTATCTGGATAAAGAGTCCATTGTCCTTTTCTCTGCCAACTAAAGTTTTCAAAATCGCCCGGCATAGAAAAGACCAGTCCAATCTGTCGGGGATTGATATCAGATTTCACTGTCACCTCATAATCAATTTCCACTTCCGGTCGGCGTCCAAACCAGTATGTCAGTTTTATATCAGCCTCATCATAGCTGCCTTCAATTTGAATATACACTTCATTATTTTCAGATCCGGTTCCTGTAATTTTCCCTTTCCAGTTCTGGCAAGTCTGATTAAGCGTTTCAATAAAAAGGCTATGTGCAGTATTGCAAGGGCCGGTTTTCAGGGGCAGCATCATTAGCTCAGGGCCGCTCTCCAGGACTACAACATTTCCTTTCTGAACATTTTCCAATTTTCCGTTTACTGCATTTATTGACCATACCTCATCGCCCATGCTAATTTCAACCCTGTTTTCATATACTATTAATTCGGGTTTAACAATATTATCCTTCTCATTATCAACATCCGCTTGCTCTCCTACAATTAATGAATACATATCTATCAGGAACCATTGAGGAGAATAGAAAGAAAGCCTTAAGGGTTTTCCTGATTCCGGGTTTTCCTGAAGTTTCAGCTTAAGAATTCCTGATTTACCGGGATCAAGATTCATTTCTGCCTTTCCTGATTGACGGCCATGTTCCCACTGGATATCCAGTTCTGACATATTAGTAAATAGGTTACGATTTTCAACTGCCACCTTTAATATCAGGCCATCCTTTTCTGGCAAGGTTATATTTTGTTGAGTAATTTTAACAGGAGAGTAAATTTTCTTGAGATGGTAATACTCGGGTTTTGGTCTTCTCCAGCCATCTATCGGGCCCCATTCTCCATAGCCCACTGCTTTTCCTGAAGGAAGATAAAACACATCATCTATACCCGACCATATTGCACCTCCCAGGCATCCTGTACTGTGGTACATATTTTCCCACATTGATTCCAGACCACGCCCCCATGCATCCCTTACACCAGGATCTGTCACTATTTCCTGACGGTTATAGGTATTCAGATGGGCATACTCGCCAAATAATATAGGACGATCGAATTTCCAGGCAATCTTGGGTCCGGCCGGGCCGGGATAGTGAATATTCGCAATAGGACTATCGACGCTACCATGATTATTGAATCCTCCATATGCTTGATCGTGGAATGAAATTGGGCGTGTTGGATCGATAGTTTTAATCTCTTTTAAAACCAAGGCCCAGTTAGGCCCCCAAGCTGACTCATTTGCCATTGACCATATTATTATGGAAGGATGATTCCTATATTGAGCCACTGTTTCCAGAACCATTTGTCGAATAATAGGATAAAGTTTGTAAGCATGAGGGTCATTATTAATCCAATGAGAATTTGCTCCATGACCTATCCAGCAAAGCGGTGACTCGCATTCAACAAATAAACCTATTGAATCGCATAGAGCAATAAACTCCTCTGCCGGAGGATAATGCGAAGTTCGTATATAATTCACATTTGCTTCTTTAAACAAGTGAACATCGGCTCTCCACTCCTCCATACTCAGACTTCTACCTTTTGTAGGGTGAACCTCATGTCTGTTTACCCCTCTCATCTTGATTGGGCTCCCATTAACAAAAACCTGGTTCCCTACAATTTCCACCTCTCTAAAACCAATCTTACTGGTATATTTCTGCAAAGTTTCCGTTCCATTGATCAAGCTAAGCTGAGCATCGTACAGGTTTGGGTGTTCCGGATCCCATAAGGTGGCGTTATTCACCGGAATTTTAATCTGAAACTTTATTTTTTCTCCTGATGACATGGGAGGAAGCTTATTGCTATTATCAGGAAGTAAAACCGAAGGATATGTATTGTTTTTCAGATCAATACTGACTGCCATATTATCAGCCCGCTTTTTTCCATTATTAGCTATTAAAAGATCAACAATAAGCTCAGCATCTTTATTATTATCCTTAATCAGAGTAGTGTAATGGGCGCTTTTGATATACACTTTTGGCAAGGCATAAAGTTCAAGTTTTCGCGTTATCCCACCTAATTGATGGGCAGCATATTGTGTAGCAGAAGCTAGAGTATCGGCCAGAGATTCGTTTTGCACACCAATAATTATTGTATTCTTTTTCCCAGGTTTGATTAGCTCTGTCAAATTGAGTTGAAAGGGTGTAAATCCTCCCTCGTGGCTACCTGCTAGTTTTCCGTTAACATATACCCTTGAAAGGCTGTACACACCATCACATTTTATTTGTATCAGATGGTCCTTCCAGGAGGCAGGAATCTGTATCTCCTTGCAATAAGCCGCCATAGTATTAGGCTTCACATCAAATCCCTGCATCACCCATTCACCAGGTACCTGAATCTCATCCCATTTAGTATATTTTGGTTTAGGTGATCTCCAAAATTTCTCAGATGGATCAACTGAGAATTGCCAGCTCCCAACCAAGGATATCACTGGAGTATCTGTATTAATGACAAAAGTCGGTTTTGGGGTATAATCAGGAATAGTCTTAATCTCCTGACCAAAGCACTGGTGCAGGGTTGGAGTCATTAAAACAGCAAATAGAAGCAGAAGGAATTTAAAATATTTTACTGATTTCATATTGGTAGTTATTATTATCCTGAATGCATGGCCCTTACGTCACGATCTACTATTCGACCCCTGTCTTTTCCCGAGTTGTAAATATCGCAAAAGAGCACAACAAAGCAAGCTCTAAACCACTGATCTATTCCATGTAAATTATTGGAAGAAATCTATACATTTGCCGAAACCTTTAGTATATGAAAAAATTTTGGCTGATTTTTATACCTGGGATATTGCTGGGAGCCGGTATAATATTAGGAGGAGGCAAAGTGGTAGAAGCTACCTCGAGTGATGAATTCTGTATTTCCTGTCATATCCATCCGGATGCGGATAATTCCTGGAAAAAATCCATTCATGCGATTACCCGTTCAGGTGTAAAAGTGCATTGTGTTGAATGTCATTTACCGGTTAAAGGAGAAGGTTACCTACCCCAGAAAGTTAAGACTGGCTTAAGAGACCTGTACGGAAAGCTGTTCAAGGACTCTGCTGATTTCAATTGGGAGGAAAAATCCAGATTGGAGTATGCTGTTAATCATGTTTATGAGTCGACTTGTTTAAAATGCCACCAAAATTTATTCCCTGCTGAGCTCACTAAAAAAGGTTCAGATGCTCATCTTTATTACAAGCAGCAGGTAGAGAAGGATATTGACATCAGGTGTATCAACTGTCATTTGAATGCTGGTCATTATGATCCTAATTTCACTCATGATCATAACACTGGCTTTGGTAGTGTTTCATCAGAGCCCAAAGAAATTTTCACCACCCCAACAACGGTAACAGATCATCAGTCCTATATAGAATTTATTCCAGGTTCATCTGTCAGCTTTTCTATGTCGGCAATTCCAGGAGGGTCATTCCTGATGGGCAGTCCTGATAAAGGTAAATTTCATGAAACTGACGAGGGGCCTCAGGTAGAAGTTGAGCTCAAATCATTCTTCATGGGTATGGCAGAAGTAAGTTGGGATGAGTATATGGCCTTTTATGCTCAAACAGCCGGAGAAGGAAGAAGCACTGATTTGGATAAGGTAGCATCGGAAGGAGCACTGGTTGCTATTTCAGGAGCCACTCCTCCTTATGGCCAGCCAGACCAGGGATGGGGAAAAGGAGAAAGACCAGCTATATCAATAACTTATCATGCTGCTGAAACATATTGCAGATGGTTATCGCAGGTTACCGGTAAAACATATCGCCTTCCAACTGAGGCTGAATGGGAATATGCTGCACGTGCTGGCACTGACAGCGACTATTTTTTTGAAGGGAAAGTAAAAGATTACCTCAAGACAGGTTTCCTATCCTCCAAAAGAGACACAGCCATAATAA
>CAYXQX010000197.1:4203-7052 GCA_964467485.1 uncultured Porphyromonadaceae bacterium
TTTACACTGAGAACAGCAAATCCAAAACACAGGAACCCTCCTTTGTTCAGACCAACCCCTTCGGTTTAAAAAACATGTTGGGTAATGTTGCTGAGTTCTGCTCCGACTGGTATTCACCTGATGCTTATGCTTCATACAAATCAGGAAAAACATCAAATCCCACCGGACCGGCTAAGGGAGAAGAGCATGTTGTAAGAGGAGGTAGCGTTAATGACCTGCCAGACAATCTGCGAAGTGCTGACCGGGACTACTCAAGAACTGTTAACTGGCTAAGAACTGACCCCCAAAGTCCGAAAAGCAAATGGTGGTATTCAGACTGTATTCACGTTGGTTTCAGGATTGTTTGCGAATTTGATAAAAAAACAGGAAATTTAGCATTCGAATAAATCAGCTGTCATTAAGATAAAAATAACTATAAACCTATAAGCAATGAAAAACAAATCCACGCTTTCAAGAAGAAATTTTCTGAACCGTTCCGCTGTTGCTGGGACTGTAGGGGTAATTGCTGGCCCAAGCCTGCTAAGTTCATGTGCCCAGAATGAAGTTAAAGATGTAAAGTATGACTTATGCTCATTTTTGGATCAGGCACCAGATGGGCCTGAGCTGAAAGCCGGACTTATTGGTTGTGGTGGAAGAGGTAGAGGAGCCATGCAAAACTTTTTGGATGCAGGCCCCAACCTTAAGATAGTAGCCTTTGCTGATGTTATAGACGAGCGTCTTGTTGAAGCCAATAATGTTCTTAAAAAGAAAACCGGCGAGGTTGTACCAGATGAGAAATGTTTTCTTGGTTTTGATGCCTATGAGAAACTTATCGAATCCGGAGTTGACATTGTACTTATTGCCACTCCCCCTCATTTCCGCCCAATTCATTTTGAGGCAGCTGTTCAGGCGAGGAAGCATGTCTTCATGGAGAAGCCAGTTGCAGTAGATCCTCAGGGAGCAAGATCCATTATCGCTACAGGAGAAAAGGCAAAAGCTATGGAACTTTCAGTAGTTGCTGGTACTCAGAGAAGGCACCAGAGGGAATATGTTGATATATACAAGAAAGTTGCCGGTGGTATGATAGGTACTCTAACCGGAGGTAATGTTTACTGGAATGGAGGAAAGCTATGGCACAAGGATCCCAATCCTGCATGGAATGAGATGGAATACATGATCCGTAACTGGGTTAACTGGATTTGGTTATCCGGCGACCATATTGTTGAGCAGCATGTTCACAATCTGGACGTTGCCCACTGGTTCTTTGGAGCACATCCTGTGAAAGCCCTGGGATTTGGTTCTCGTCAGAGAAGAGTCACCGGAGATCAGTTTGACAACTTCAGTATTGACTTTGTATTTGAAGATGGCCGTCACTTGCATAGTATGTGTCGCCAGATCAATGGCACAGATGGTGGCGTTTATGAGCGACTCCAAGGGCAGAATGGGTCGACAAATTGCAAAACCTCCATTGTCGACCTGGACGGAAACTCTCTTTATGAACATGAATATCCCCTTGATGCTGAAGGCAAAAAGGTTGGTTATAAGCCTTACGTTCAGGAGCATATTGATCTTGTTAATGCTATCAGGACCAACACTCCTATTAATGAGGCAGAGAATGTTGGGACCTCAACTATGATGGCTATTATGGGAAGAATATCATCATACACCGGTAAGGAAACTACCTGGGATGAGATGATGAATTCCGATCTTAAACTCGGGCCTAAGGTTTATGCTATGGGTCCTGTTGATGTTGACAAGGCTGTTCCGATTCCGGGTGACGCATGGAATCCGAAGGGATAAGGCAAACGTACTTTTTTCACCTAACCCCCTTTCCCCCTTTCCTTAAAAGGGAAAGGGGGAAATAGTGTTTATAAAAATGTTCGACAATATATTATTGTAACAATGGGAAAATTATCTGAGAATTCGAACCGTAGGGATTTCCTGAAGAAATCAGCATTAGCTACTGCTGGTTTAATTGCTGCTCCAGCTATTTCAATGGCAGCTAATCAGGATAAAAAGAAGAAAAAAGATGAAGAAGTGGCTCCAGGGCCATTCAAATTGAAGTATGCTCCCGGTTTAGGGATGTTCAGGGCTTCAGCTGGAGCTGATCCTATTGATAATATAAAATTCTGTCATGATCGGGGATTCAGGGCCGTTTTTGATAATGGCATCATGGGCAAGACTCCTGAACTTCAGGAAAGGATAGCCTATGAACTTGAGCTAAGGAATATGGATCTTGGTCCTTTTGTTTTGTACGCTGATTTTGGTGTCAAATCATTCGTAACTAATGATGGCAATAAGCGCAAGATGCTTATTGAAAGAATGAAAGAAGGAGTTGAGGTTGCCAAAAGAACAGGTGCAAAGTCGGCCTTGGTTGTACCTGGGAAATATGATGAAAAGCTGCATTGGGATTATCAGACTGCCAATGTTATTGAAAACTTAAAATATTGTGCAGAGATATTTGAGTCGGCTGGATTGACCATAGTCCTTGAGCCATTAAATACATTAAGAGATCATCCCGGGTTATTCCTAACCGGTATCCCGCAGGCATATATGATTTGCCGTGCTGTTAACAGTCCGTCTGTTAAGATTGTCGATGATCTTTATCATCAGCAAATTACGGAAGGAAATCTTATGCCAAACCTGATGTATGCCTATGATGAGATCGCTGCGTTTCACCTAGGCGATAATCCCGGCAGGAAAGAGCCAACATCAGGAGAGATTAATTACAAGAACATCTTCAAGTATCTGTATGACAGAGAATATGACGGTGTTCTATGTATGGAGCATGGAAAAACATTGGGAGGTAAAGAAGGAGACGAAAAAGTTATCGCTGCTTACAGGGAATGTGATTCTTTTTAATCCTTATT
>CAYXQX010000198.1:0-7042 GCA_964467485.1 uncultured Porphyromonadaceae bacterium
TATTTGCAAGCCCCTTGGTATCAGTGATATTATAGAATGTTTTTAAATCTGCAGCCCAGATAAGATTATCATATTTATAAGAGATATTCTGATCAGATCATCAATTTCTCCTTCACTTTTCGGATAGATCTTTACCAACAGGTCCCTGTAATCTTCTAAACTACTAATATCTTCGACATTAAGAATATCTTTCCCCACGCCAACCGACACAGAGCTCTAACGCCGGCATCAAAATGGAAACCATTTAGATATGATTTTTTGTGTCATCATCAAATACAATAATATTAAATTTGGAGAATCTGGAAAAAAATACGCCCTGCAGGACCTCGTCTAAACTATCAAAAAGATTATTCGATTCCAAATGTCAGTCATCTCAGGTAAGAACCATCAGGATCTTCATGTTTGTCACACCAGCAAAAATTTTTCGTCTTATAGTTAAGAAATCAATTTTGAAAATCTCAATTTTTCAACTGGGGAATTAAGTTTATAGCACTTTTATAAAACCATTACTTTATAAAACGACTCAAAATGAACCTAAATATCCTGAAGACATCCATCAGGAGTCTTTTAAGTAAACGCAGCCATTCAATACTCAATATCCTCGGTCTATCCCTTGGTATTGCATGTGCTGTATTAGTTTTGCTCTATGTACGATATGAGCTTAGTTATGATCGGTATCATGAGAATTATAAAAATATTTACCGTGTGGCGAATACTCAGCCAGGTAATTTCTATATGGGTAACGATGTTTTTGGTGTTGTCCCCGGAACACTAAAAGATGCTTTGATCAGGGATATACCGGATGTTGAAGTGGCAACGAAGTTCAGTGTGAGGCCAGCTATTATGGATTATAAAAACCATAAAATCAGGGAAAATGGCTTACTGTTTGCCGATCCTGATTTTATCCGTGTTTTTACAGTTCCAGTTATTAAAGGAAATCTGGAGGCTTGCTTAAAGGAACCACTTTCATTATTTCTTACCAGAGAAACTGCCTATCGGTATTTTGGGGATGAAGATCCGATCGGCAAGGTCATCAGGGCTGATAATAGGTATGATTACACCGTTAAAGGCATCATTGAAAACATTCCTGAAAATTCCCATTTTGATTTTGATTTTATCACCGGCTTTGAATCTATGTATATTATTCGAGGGGGTATTGAACGTACTGATCGTTGGAATAACTTTTCCTTTTCAACCTATGTCCTATTAAGAGAAGGGATTGACCCGGAAGATGCTGAACAAAAGTTGAAGACGATAGTTTCAACCTATCTGGATGATGATATGCAGGAATTGAAGTTCCTCCTTCAACCCTTATCAGGAATCCATTTAGGGGGCAACGTTAATTTTGGGGAAGGCGTTCAAAGCGATATCAGGCAGCTCTTTCTGGTTTCATCCATTGGCCTTTTCATTATTCTGATAGCCATCTTCAATTATATGAACATGGCATCGGCCCGTGCTTTTTCAAGAGGTAAAGAAGTGGGTATCCTGAAAGTTAATGGTGCCAGAAAATCCGACCTGATCTTCCAGTATTTATCAGAATCAGTGATTCATGCATTGATTGCCCTATTGTTTTCCCTTCTGATTATTTGGCTATTACTACCAGGCTTCAACAATTTCGTTCAAAGAGACCTGGCTTTCCACATGATTTTCAATTTCTCAAACCTGATATGGATTCTGGTTTTAACTCTTGTGGCCGGAATTATTTCAGGCTTATACCCTGCCATTCAACTAGCACGTTTTAACCCGGTGAAGTTGATCAGAGGAGCTTTCGATTCTTATCATGGGAAAAGGAAGCGAAATTATCTGCGAACTGTACTGGTTGTAAGCCAATACACTATAGCCATCACAGCAGTTATCGCTTCAGTAGTGGTTTTACAGCAACTGCGCTTTATCCAGGAGAAGGATTTGGGTTTCAAAGAAAATGATATCATTAATGTTTATGTCAGAGATCCACAGATTGTAAATTATCCTGATGTAATGATTGAGCAGTTAAAATCCCAGCCTGGGATCCTTGATGTGACCACTTCTACTAATCTTCCGGTCACTATTACCTCCAATTATACAGCCTATTGGGAAGGCAAGCAGGAGGGGCAGAATCTGAATATTTATCGGGCCGGTGTCGATTATAATTTCAATGATTTCTATGGCTTGAATATTGTTAAGGGAAGATCTTTTTCACAAAACAGCAGTACCGATACTATAAATAAGTATGTCATTAATCAGACAGCCGCGAGGGTTCTGGGCTGGGATGATCCCGTTGGGAAAAGGCTGGATTTCAATGGAGGCGAAGACATTGGATATGTCATTGGAGTTATGGAGGACTTCTATTTCCAGTCATTACACCTCCCCGTTGAACCACTAGCCTTTAATACCAATCGTGGTGGGTCGGATATGACAGGAGCAAGATACTTCTCCATTAAAGTGAACTCCCATACATTCTCCGAAACGAGAAAATTTATTGATGATCTTTTTGCTGGTTCATCTCCTGATTATCTGAATACTTCTTCCGTTTTGAGTGAGCGGATAAAGAATCAATACGCCAGTGATGCCAGGATAGGCGACATTTTAGTATTCTCCACCGTTCTCGCAATTTTACTGGCTTGTCTTGGCTTGTACGGCCTGTCATCTTACACCACAGGCAGCAGGACACGTGAGATGGTTATCCGCAGGGTATTTGGGTCAGAAGTAAGTGGTATAATGGTATTATTCTCAAAGGAATTTCTCGTCTGGATTATGGTAGCTGTTTTATTAGCCTGGCCCTTAGCTTTTATCCTGATGAAAACCTGGCTTCAAAATTTTTCTTATCACATTAACATAGGCAGCCTGCCATTTCTGCTCTCTTTCATTACTGCGATAATTATGTCGTTAATATCGGCAGGATACGTTGTGGTGAAAACAGCATATAGAAAACCTGCTGATTTACTGAGGCTTGAATAAGAATAGGTGTTTGCAAGCCACAGTAAATCAGGTTCAAGATTGCCAATCTCAAATTGAAAAACCGGAATATCCCCTTTTATGACCTAACTTTAACATAACTTTACATGTAGGTGACATTCAGCCTTTTATTACGAATTAATTTTGCTGAAAATGGTAAACATAATTCGGAGGGACATAAAATGAAAAAATTAATTGCCACTTTCATGCTGCTTCTGGCTCTTTCCTTGAGCAGTTTTAGCACACTCTTTTCTCAAAATTTCCAAGAACAATATCAGAAAGCTCTTATCAAAGAAGAGGGAGAAGGCTCATTGCTTGAAGCAATTGATTTATACTATCAAATAGTTGAAGATAAAAATGCAGACTTGTTACTACAGGCAAAAGCCCTGCTTCACGTAGGCTATTGTTACGAAAAGCTGGGAAGAGGCGAAGCCACCAAAGCCTATCAACGTCTGGTCAAAAATTTCCCAGGTCAGAAAAGTGAAGTTGCCATTGCCAGGGAGAGGCTTTCAAGGCTAGTACAAATTGCTGAGAAAATTTCGAATGCTCCAATAAAACCCAATTTTAGAAGAATACGGACCCCATTCAGTATTCCCCAATGGAGTGGAAGCGGTCTATCTCCAGACGGGAAAACGATGGCATTTGGTTCTGGGAATGCAATCTGGACTGTACCAATACCGGGCAATGTCGATCCCAATCTGGCAGGTGAACCAATAAAACTGGAGGGAGCGTCGAATGTTCTTGGAGAAGGCCTGTCGTGGTCCGGCGATGGCCATTGGATTGCGTTTAGCAGGGCCTATGCGCGTGATTTGCGGGGAGGAGGGACACGTATCAATTTCAGGGCAGAGGGAGCACATATTGATGTTATCCCTTCATCTGGAGGAGAGTCCAAAAGGATACCTGTCCCACAGTGGGTGGCCAACAAAGGTGACACACAACGCCAACTGAGCTTGTCACCAGATGGAAAATTAGTTGCTTTCGATTCAGATGGGCAAATTTATGTTGCCTCTGTTGAAACTGGCGATATTAGGCAGGTTACAAAAAATGGAGGAATATCTCCATCTTTTTCTCCAAATGGGAAGAAGATCGCTTATTTAACACCTCCGATCAGACAGGATAATCCTCCACGCAGAATAAATGAGGTATGGGTGATTTCCAGTGAAGGAGAAAATCCTATAAAAGTAAGTGGTGAATTGAACGAGAACCTGAGCAGTAAACGTCCAACCTGGTCACCTGATGGAAGGATGATAGCTTTTGGCCGAATCAACATGAAGGAAAAACTAAGTAGTGAGGTCTGTTTAGTTTCCATACCGGATCAAGGCAGCCCCATTGCATCTCCCGTTCAGATCAAGCTTCCCTTATTTAGCCGCGATTTCATGATCGGCTGGACACCTGACAACAAAATTGGACTCCTGCTTGAAACTCCATACCATGAGTACGTTTATACTGTTTCTGTAGATGGTGGAAAGGTTAAACAGGTGAGTCCCCTCAACAAGCTTGCAGGCATTCCGAAATGGTCACCGGATGGGGAGCAGATATATTTCAGATGGACGGGTGGTGGTCTGGGTTCTGTTTCCAGTGAAGGGGGAGACGTGAGGGTTCACAACGGTCTTGAACGCCTTCGTAATGAGACTGGTTTGTTTACAATATATCCAGGGGCTGGGAATTCAGTTTCACCGGATGGGAAATTTGTTGTGTTTTCAGCTGGAACAGCCAACGATGGACCTAATATTTATGCTATTCCTGTAGAAGGAGGAGAACCCAAAAAAATCACGAGTGGAGACCGTTATCGAGGTTATCCCTGCTGGTCTCCGGACGGGAAATGGATAGCTTATCTGGCTCATGAATCCTTTGACGATGAAAAATATATTGCAGCTATATTCAAAATTCCCAGGGAAGGTGGAGAGGCCCAGAAAATTACTACCGCATCAGACAATGTCACTGCAGGGGGTTTCGACTGGTCTCCTAACGGGAAAACAATCGCATATTTTTCCAAGAAAAGTAACACTTCAGCTGGTACTTTGAACCTTGTCCCGATCGCTGGTGGTGAGTCTCTAGAGGTTTGCCAGATTCAAAATATCATTGCTCACAATAATGTCTCATGGTCACCCAATGGTAAAAAGATTGCTTTTGTTTCCAGGGGCAAAATCTGGGTGGTACAGGCTCAAGGAGGTAAGCCCGTGTTGGTGAAGATGGATGTGGATGCAAGAGCTGGCATGCTTGACTGGTCTCCTGACGGTAAAAAGATCGCCTTTTCCGGCGAAAGTGGTATGGAAACAGAACTCTGGTTCATGGAGGATTTCCTGCCGCTTGATAAACTGGCACAAAATAAGAAACCAGAGGCGGCCAAAGAAACGGATGGAATAGTAATCAAACAGGTTTGGACTGGTTCAGAAGTTGATGATTGTGGTAGCATTTCATTAGATGGGAAATATCTTTCTTTTCTTGACTGGGAAACCGGAGATGTGGCAATCAGGAATTTAATTACCGGGGAAAATGAGCGAATAACTAATGATGGAACCTGGGACGAACCATACGAATATGCAGATTTAAACATAATTTCCCCTGATGGAAAGAAGATTGCCTGTCAATGGTATAGCGGTAACAATTCTGTTCTAAAATTAATAGATGTAAAGAACAAATTGACAAATACTATTTCTACGTCAAATGATGGAGAAATATATCCGGCCTTGTGGCTTTCTGATCAGGAAAATATTATTGCCCAAAGGTTTAGTACGATAGATAATGAAGTCGTTTCCAATTTATCAGGTATCAATGTAAAAACAGGAAAAATAATATTGTTGAGAAAATTTGAAAGAAAAACATTCATGTCAAATGTTTCATTGTCTCCTGATAAAAATTATATTGCTTTTGACTTCTTAAATTCCAATAATGAAGACAGATTCGATATTAACCTGTTATCGATTGATGGAAAAGAAGAGTTATCCTTTATCAAACACCCGGCTAACGACAGGGTCCTTGGATGGCTGCCAAACAGAAATGAATTTCTTTTTACAAGCGACCGCTCCGGAACATCAGATCTTTGGGCTGTCAACACTTCAAATAATAATTCATATAACGAACCCAAACGAATAATATCAAATGTAGGAGATATTAATCCAATGGGATTTTCCAAAGAAGGAACCTTGTATTACAGTACAACCTTACGCAATTACAATTCATACAGTGTCCCGTTTGATCAAAATTCCGGGGAATTGTCATTAAAATCAAAGATCCCGTTATTGGGATCAATTGGTGATGTATCCTGGCTTCCCGATAAAGAATCAATTTTATGCGTTGAATTTAAAAGAAAACTAAACAAAAGACAGAATTATAAACTTTGTATTTTAAATTCCAATTCAGGCGCGAAACAAATTTTATCAAATGAAATAAATGTAATGGGGCCTTATCGTCTTGCTCCCGACAACAAATCAATTTTAATTTATGGATTGGATGAAAAAAGAATTGAAGAAAAAGGATACAGAGGAGGAATACATATAGTTGATATTAAAACAGGTAAGCTTACTGAAATAAATGTCAATAAGGATGCTTTACCATCGTATAGCAATGAATGGAGTAAAGACGGAAAATCCATCTTTTATTCAAGTAATAATAAAATCATAAAGCATGATATTTCAACCGGAAAAGAAAATATTATTTATTCAGGTGAATATATGAGAGGGACAATTTTAAGGAGGTCATTTGACGGAAATAATCTCATTTTTGATATTCAGGTTAGTGACACTGTGAAACAGCTTAAAAGCATTTCTGTGAACGGAGGGAAAGATAAAGTTTTATGCAAGCTGAATACCGGCTCCACATCTTTGATGTTTAAAAAACTTACTTTATCACCTGATGGGGCTTATATATATATTTCAGTTGATGATTCAGAGGGAGGATCAATATTATGGAGAATTCCGTTTGAAGGAGGTACTCCTGAAGAGATCTGGCATTCGAAAAATAAAATTGCAGGAATAAATATCCATCCTGATGGTAAACAGATGTTGCTTTCGGTTTATGAACAGGAAACAGAAATAAGGGCAATTGAAAATCTGGTCAATGAAGTTGAAAAAATATTCAATCAGGATGAATAGTTAAATTTATAATA
>CAYXQX010000199.1:0-7024 GCA_964467485.1 uncultured Porphyromonadaceae bacterium
GATGGAGGGTCTGTTACCGCACCTAATTTTGGAATATTCTCTAAGGATGGCAAGTGGATTATTGAGAATGAAGGGGTTACTCCTGATGTAGAAATTGAGATGAATCCAAAAGCTGTTATTGAAGGTCGGGATCCTCAACTTGAGAAAGCTGTTCAGGTAGTGTTGGAGGAATTAAAGACAAAGGCGCACAAGAAGACAGCACGGCCAAAATTTCCGGTAAGAAGGAGGTAGAGGTATATTTAAATACTCATTCTGATTTTTCCAGTGGATACCATCGTGTGTAGCCCACGAGTTGACCTTTTTGATTGAAGGCCTGGATTTTTAAATCTGTACTTTCAGAAAGGCTTATGTCCTTGGTAAACAGTTGGCTTTTTATTGTTGGCCTGCTACCATTGAGAGTGTATCTAAGAGACAAATCGTCACGATATGGCTTGATACCTACCCAAATCTGTTTGTCGAATTGAAAGGGTTTGTGCTGATCTGTTCCCATAAATCCGGGGAAGTTTAAGCCTTCTATGTTTATGTCAAAGGGATATAATACTCTACGCAGCTTAATATCTTGAATTTCATATCTAAATTTGTAATCGGCATAATCACCTGAATTCATCTCAGGGACCCAAATACGCTCACTCATAGCAGGCAATCGCCACATAACTGCCGGTAGGTCATATTGGGGCATGTTTTCCCAGGCACACATCTGGGCACCGATTATTTGATCAGTAGGCTCCACCTGTATGGGATTATAAGCCGGGGTTATTTCCCACCAGTTTTCAAATCGTGAGATATTCCAGTTATAAATATATTCAGGATCCCAACTTCTGTGAGGAACAATATACAGTGGCTGCCAGGAGGCGTTGATAGTTGTATATCCATTTGCCAGCAGGCTGTCGGGCCTCTGGTACAGACTCTCCCAGGCAAAAACAGTAATGTCATTCGGGATGGGAATATTTTCAGAACCTTTTTCCTTAAATCCTTCCCATACAAGAGTTTTTTTGTCATGTTTTTTCACAATCTCATTCATCCGTACGATAAAATAATTGTAAATATCCTCGTGGTTTTCGAGATTATGAGCTGCCATAAATTCTTTCTCCATTGGGGATTCACCAACTCCTTCCATCCAGCATTCGTCAGCCCCAATATGGAAATATGGACTAGTGGAAAAGACTTCAGTCATTTCTCCAATTAATAAATCCAGGGCATCATAAACATTTTCATCCAACATATTAATTACATGGGTTCCTTCCAGTCCAAATGGCTCAACCTTACGCATCAAACCTGAATGGCCAGGAATATCAAGTTCAGGAATAATTGTCACACCATGGTCTGAGGCAAATTTAACGAGTCCTTTCAGTTCTTTAGCTGAGTAACTTCGTCCCGGGGTGGCCAAATCAGGAAAATTTTTTGAGGGGAAAGTAAAAGACTGATCGTCTGTAAGATGAAGTTGGAGGTAATTAATCTTGTACCATCTGCAAACCTCAATAATTTGCTTAATATCAGAAATACTGTGCCATTGCCTTGCAACATCTAACAAAAGGCCACGATATTCTTTTGTTGGTTTATCCCTGACTTCAATTTTCGGGAATGAGATTTTATTCAGGTGTTTTATACAAACTTGCGACAGGCTCACACTTGCCATATGGGCGGCATTAATATCCCCTGCTTTTAGCTTAATATTTTTCTTGATAGAAAAGCTATATTCTGATGGTTCAAGATTTTCCGAAAGATGAATCTGGATATCAGCATACTTGTCTTTTTTGTTACTGATAGGTATACTATTTCCGGTGATACGGTAAATGTCTCTGGAAAGGTTGGCTGCAACTTGTAGTAAATCAGGATGGTTGTAATATATTTTGCTATTCAAACCTAACATCAGGAGGCCATCATCGAGACTTACTTCAAGGGGTTTTGGTAAAATAGAGCATTGTTCCACACTTGTATCCTTATCAGTGAAACTGCTGTTATCCATCATCAGGACATATCCAAAAATTATCAAAATACCAATACTGTATATAATGATTCGGTTTTTGGTGTTGGTTTTTCTTTTCTTCATTTGAGCTTCGACTTATGAGTAGCAATATTACTGAATTTCATTACACTTTTATTATTACTATTTTTGATAGATGATAAGCTGTTTCTAAATTATTTATTTCATATGAAGAAAGCATTAATTCTTGCTATTATCACCCTATTGGTTTCATGTAAGCAAAAAGACCTCAACCTCTTAATAATACATTCTGATCAGCAGTCCCAATGGACGGTGGGTGTTTATGGCTTTGATGAATTACGGGGGCCTCTCAAAACCCCAAACCTTGATGCCCTTGCTGAGGACGGGATATTGTTCACAAATTTTTTTACTAATTCAGCCGTTTGTTCGCCTTCAAGGGCTTTGATGATGACTGGCTGCTATGCCACCCGGAATGGTGTCTATTCCAACAATATGATAATGGAGAAAATACCAACATTGGCAAGTTCCCTGAAGGATGCAGGTTATACAACCGGTTATGCCGGGAAGTGGCATCTCAGTGGGACTGCTAAGCCTGGTTGGGCTCCCGAATCATACGGATGGGAGGATAATCGCTTTATGTTTAATAGAGGACATTATAAGAAAATTTCAGAAAATGAAGATGGTAGTTTGAAAGCCCATCCTTACAAGGTTATTGGTGATGAGAAATCTTATACAACGGACTTTCTAACCGACAGGGCTATTGAGTTTATTCGGGATAAAAAGGGGGAGAAATTTGCGTACATGCTTAGTTTTCCAGATCCTCATCAACCTTGGGAGGTAAGGGAGCCCTTTAACAGCATGTATCCTGATTCCTTGATGAGTGTTCCTGAAAGTTATATCCACCACGATATGCCAATCATTGCATGGCAGGATAGCTTAATACAAAAGCACTATAAGAATGTTAGTCCTGAGCGGATAAGGAGATTTAAATCTATGTACTCAGGATCTGTACACTTGATTGATTATAATGTTGGGCGACTTATAAGTGAGCTGAAAGAATTAGGCCTTTATGACAAAACCCTGGTGGTTTTTACAACTGATCATGGAGAATATATGGGTGAGCATGGGATGCTTTATAAAAATCAGTTTTTTGAAACGGCCTATAGATTGCCTTTGATTATACATAATCCAGATGGTAAGAAGGATAGGGTTATTAGAGACGTTTTCAGCATGGTTGATTTTACACCCGGAATATTAGGTCTTATGGGTATTGATTCGCAAAATGATTTCCATGGCAGTGATTTTTCAATTACGATGGATAGTGACTCCGAGTGGGTAAATGAGGTCTATGTTCACCATGCCAATCATACTGGGGTAGGTATATTTACACCCGAGTATTACCTTATTATACATCGATCAGGGGAGAATCTATTATTCGACAGAGTGAATGATCCGGGTGAGATGCAAAATCTTTATTATAATCGGGAATATGCAAAAGTAGTGGATGAGCTGACGGAGAAAGTAATGGCTCATCATAAAGAATATGTTACGCCGGAATATCAGTGGATTAAGCAAATAGACAATTAGACAATGGATAACCGGATAACCGGATAACGGGATAACCGGATAACGGAAATGAAAAAAGCATTAATTATAGCGTTTGTAACTTTGATGGCCTCGTGTACACATCAAGTCGATCAGCCCAATCTTATTTACCTTTTTGCAGATCAGCATCGTGCTGATGTACTGGGCTTTGCAGGGGATCAGCAGGCTCTGACGCCTAATCTGGATAAAATGGCTGCAGAGGGGATGGTATTTGAAAATGCTGTGGCAGTAAGCCCGGTTTGTGCTCCATACAGATCATCACTATTTACCGGGAAATATATTTCATCTACCGGGATGGTTATTAATGAGGTTTGCATAAATCCAAACCATAAAGCAATAGGGTATGTTCTGCATGAGGGAGGTTATGACATGGCCTACCTTGGTAAGTGGCATCTTGTTGATATTCATAAAAGGGATATCCCCAATGGCCCGGCCCGTTTGGGTTTTCAACATGCATCTTTGTTTCAGGCATATAACTTTAACCATCAGAATTACAAGGGCTTTTATTGGACAGATGAGGGTGACAGTGTGGTTATGAAGCAGATAGAAGGCAATCAGACAGAGTATTGGACCAGCACAGCAATAGATTATATAAAGAAAGTCAATAGGACAGATCAGCCCTTTGCTTTATTTCTGAGTTATTCTCCACCTCATGATCCCTGGAAAGAGTTTAATGTTGATTCGGCTAGTTTTGCTTTATATAAAGACAGCGTTTTCCCATTGCCGGAGAACTATCTTAAAGATCCTGATCAGTATGCCGACAGGATGAAGACAGAAGAGAAATGGAGGTACTGGACAAATGAGATCCCTGAAGCAAAAAAAGTATACTACGCCATGGTTCATTATCTTGATGGACAGGTTGGTAGGATTATGGATTGTCTTGAAGAAGAGGGTATTGAGGAGGAAACAATAGTAATTTACACTTCCGATCATGGGGAGATGTTTGGGGCACAAGGCAGGGTTTACAAACTTACTTTTTACGAGGAGGCAGCCAGGATACCTTTTATTGTGAGGTGGCCCGGACATACACCATCTTCAAGTGTTTCTGAAATATGTTTGAATACTCCTGATATTGCTCCTACCATTCTCGGTTTATTGGATTTGCCAATTCCTGATGAAATGGAAGGGATGGACTTGAGTCATTCATTTATTGGTGAGGCAGGGTCTGAGCCTGATTTTGCCTTGCTTCAGGGAATGGGACATACTTATCAATGGATAGATGGTAGTGAATGGAGGGCCATAAGGGATAAGCGATTCACTTATGCCCGATATCTGATAGATGGCTCTGAGCATTTGTATGATAATCAGAATGATCCAATGCAAATGAACAATCTTGCCGGTAATCCTGATTGGTCGGAAAAGCTTTCAGAAATGCGTAATGGCATGAAAGCTAAGATGCTGGACATCAATGACGGATTCAAGCCTTGCACCTGGTACAGGGATAACTGGATGGATCCTGATGATAAATTCTCCATCATTGGAGCCGCACAAGGGAGGTTTGATGGGCCTTATGAGGCTATACGGAGCGAAAGGGGTACGAGGTAATTAACCATTATACGGTGGGTTCCCAACCTTTTTCGTATTCCCTGCCGTAATATTTGTTGGCGATTTTCTTATCCAGGATTTTTCCTGTAGCAGAATCGATTTTAAGGTTTTGTCTGGTGAACTGTGAGATATTTGCCATATGACACATGTTTACACTAACAGCGCCGATCTCAATAGGTGAGTTTTGCTTGGCTTTACCTTCAATGGCATCGATGAAATTACCGAAATGCTGTGTGTCGAGGCTTCCTGCTCCAACAGTATTCATTGTTGCGCTTGCTTCACTTTCATTTACTTTTTCAACTTCTTTTCCGGCCTGATCATAAACAATATGACCATTTCTGGTTAGCAAGATTGACCCTTTGGTACCATATATTAATGCTCCTCGACCACGTCCGAGGACAGGAAAACCATTACAGGAATTCCCTTCCCAGGTAATTAATTTATTGTTGTCGTATCGGTAAACAAGGTGCTGGTTATCAAAGAATTCCCAATCGTCATTATAAAATGTTCTTCCCCCTGAGGATTGAACCTCATTAGGATAGCCCAGTCCCATAGCCCAACGGCAGATATCTAATTCATGGAGGCCGTTATTCAGAGCTTCTCCTGTTCCCCAGTTTTTAAACCAATGCCAGTTGTAATGGACGATATTATCTCTGTAATCTTCTCTGGGAGCAGGGCCTTGCCATAGATCCCAATCCAGATTTGAAGGAACAGCAACTTTTTTCCCGTTTCCAATGGGACCACGGGTTCCGGCATACCAAGCACGACCGTGATAAGGTTCGCCAATTTCACCATTCTTAATCTTTTCAATTCCCTGCCAGGAAGTTACCGCTGATCTCTGCTGGTTTCCCATCTGGATAAGTTTTCCATATTTCTTTTGAGCAGCAACCAGCATATCGTTTTCATGAATATTATGACTTGAAGGTTTCTCGAGGTAAACGTGCTTTCCATTCTGAATGGCTAAAAGTGCCATGGGTGCATGCCAGTGTTCAGGAGTAGCGATGGTTATCACATCAATATCCTTCATCTCAACCAGTTTACGGAAGTCTTTTACCGCTTTGGGATCTCCATCACCAGATTTTTTTACTCTGGCTATAGCTTTGTCCAAAACAATGGAATCAACATCACAAATATGTGAAACTACCCCTCTGGGATCCTTAGCAATTGCGGCAATATGAACGCCACCACGACTGTTAACACCAGCAACAGCAAAATTCATTCTTTCATTTGCTCCCACAATGCGGGCATAGCTTTTTGCAGTCATTCCTAAGCCGCCAATCGCAATGCCGGTAGCTCCTATTGCCGATTTCTTAATAAATTCCCTGCGTGATTTATCCATCTTGTATGTTATTTTATAATAGACTTAGATTTTTGCCCCAAAGATAGTAATTTAGTGACGAGTGACGAATGACAGATGACTATTCAAAACTCATGTTTCATAACTCATAACTCATAACTCATAATTGAAATGATCAATAAATCTCTAATTATACTAGTTCTGCTTTCCTTTCTTTCATGTAGCAAGCAGCAACATCCCAACATTCTCTTCATTTCAATTGATGATTTGAGACCTGAGCTGGGCTGTTATGACAACGATTTTGTTAAGACACCCAATATAGATCAGTTTGCTTCTGATGGTGTGTTGTTTAAGAGTGCATATTGCCAGTCGGCTGTGTGTGCCCCGTCCAGGGCCAGTTTGATGTTGGGCTTACGGCCGGATTCCACTCATGCATGGCATCTGGGTGATGAATTCAGGAAGATAAATCCTGATGCTGTAACCATGCCGCAATATTTTAGTAAGTATGGATATTATACAGTTAATATTGGTAAGATTTTCCATAATTATATGCCAGATTCCATTTCCTGGGATGAGCCCGATCTAAGACCTTTCCCATATGATCAGCCGGAGCATCTTTTGCGTGATGGTGA
>CAYXQX010000200.1:0-7010 GCA_964467485.1 uncultured Porphyromonadaceae bacterium
TTCACTACTGAAAAAATCATAAAAAAATGTTTCGGAAAATAAGGTTTCTACAAGGTGACAAGTGAGGTTAAGGACACCGAGGGGCTTAGCACAAAATATTCAGAAATTATCAATATTGAAGATTACTTCTTGCTTGACTCAAGAGACCAAAAACAATACAGGACGGTAAAGATAGGCACACAGCTATGGATGGCGGAGAATCTCAATTTCGTCACAGATCAGGGCTCCTTCTGTCATGATAATGATTATGATATTTGCTCCACCTATGGCCGTCTTTACGAATGGGAAACCACAACATACGCTTGTCCAAACGGCTGGCGTTTACCAACGATAGAAGATTGGGACCTGTTAATCGATTATCTGGGAGAAAACGAGAGCGCCCAATTGAGATCTGATCATGGCTGGCTAGCAGAGAACCACGGAACAAACAGTAGCGGATTCAATGCCCTACCAGCTAGCTATCTAACTGAATATGGAGAATTTATGGCTCTTGGCGGATATGCATTCTTCTGGACGTCTACTGAAAATGACGAGAATACAGCGTGGAACATTATGCTCTCCTACAACACGGAAGTTGCAGAAAAGAATTTCTACAATAAAAACAATGCCCTTTCAGTGAGGTGTTTGAAAAACTAATAATACATCCAATACCCTTTAACCTTACCCAGCGTATTCAATTCCAGGGCCGGGAATGGTAGTTTAATAAATGCCATCGCTTGTAAAACAGAATTGAGAAATTTGGAATTGGTGCGTATTTTGGTCCAATCAATATCCATAGATAATAAATACTGTCTGTATCTCTCTGTCTCCGGTATTACAACACCCCTGTAGTATCTCCTGTTGGTAAATTCGCCAAACATTCCATTAGCACTATATCCTAATGACAGATTTAGCCAATCGGGGAGCTTGTCTTTCAGAACAAATCGATTTACATTTCCTGATAACCAGAAAGTGAGACTGTTATAGTCGTAGAATAGCGACTCGAAAAGGTTATTCCCCAGATAGCCATTTGCCATAGGAGCATACTCCGATTGTGACATCGACAATTTATATTTCAATACCTGATCATCAAAGAGTAGTTCCTGCCCGATCAGAAACGCTGCACCGCCGGCATTGGCTGCTATATCTCCCCAGGAAAAACCCCATCCTTCATACAAACCATCAAATACCTCAATGGGAGCCTGTAGCAAGAAACCCAGTGTTCCTCCATATAACAGCGCCTGCTTTTTGGGTACACCTGAACTTCTTAACCAATGATAGCCAATATAGCTCTCCAAATATGACCCGAAAGAATGGCCTAACTTATCAATCTGCAGGTAACCACTGTTGTCGTTATAAAAATGAAAAGGGACTCGTTCATGGTCCTTATACCAAAGAAACTGCAGATAGGACATACCACCAACATAAAATACGCTCTCCGCGATGATTGCAGTAGTGAGCTTCCTCTTATTTATTTCATTAGGATAATTCTTTTTCTTAAGCACTTGACACCAAGAAGATGAAAAAGCTATAAGACTAATTAATACACAAAAAATGATTCGCTTTTTTTTCATAAAATTGCAGAGCATTAAATATAGAATGCTTTAATAACAATATATGAATTTCCGCGAACAGGCACAAAAATTTATTGAGAAGGAGAAGCAGTTTCACCTGGGTGATCTACCAACAGAAAAGCCTCACCATCTGACAATTAACCTCAGCGACAGAATAATGGTTGACACTGAAGATGGTGTAATGAACCTACTCGAAGTAGACCAGGACATTATTCCTGTTGCAAAAATGGCAATTCAATCCCCTGAATATGACAAGCTGATCCGTTCAATGTTGGATTGTATTAAGCGAGGAAAGACCATATGCTTTTCCAGTTGTGGGGCCTCTGGCCGACTAGCCATTATTCTGGAAGCCATGTGGCGCGGGTTCTGCCAAAAAGAATCGCTTAACCATCCCGAAAATAGTATTTTCCTCAAGAAGCTGGAAAACCAGGTTTGCAGCATCATGACCGGCGGTGATCGTGCACTAATCCGCTCGGTTGAGAATTTTGAAGATTATCAGATTTTTGGAAGACAACAATTCATTGATTCCGGTCTGGGCAAGGGAGATATGCTAATAGCCTTGGGTGAAGGGGGTGAAATATCTTCAGTGATAGGCACGATGAAGGAAGCACTTGATAAGAGGAGTGTAGTGGCCATGGTCTATAATAACCCTCCTGATATCCTGATGAGTAAATTTGATAGATCACGAGATGTTCTCACTAATCCGGATATTATCAAACTGAACCTCACAACCGGACCAATGGCCCTCGCCGGATCAACGAGAATGCAGGCTACAACCATCGCCATGCTAATCATCGGAGCGGCAATGGAAGAGTGCTTTAACAGCGTTTTAAATAAGGATGATAAGCCGAAGAGCAGATCTTATTATACAGATCAATTTGAAAATATCCTTAAGCAGCTTAACAATTCGGAATGCACCAAAGCTATCAGTAAGTTGGTTGATATTGAATCCGACTGTTACAGACAATCCGGCAGGGTGACCTACGTAGCTGATCAATTCTTGCTGGATATTTTCTCGGATACCACAGAGAGAGCACCTACTTTTATGATTCCTCCATTCAGGCAGTACGATGATCATACCAGCCCTGTTCCCTGGGTTTTCGCTAAAGATCCCTTGCGCAAATCGGTAGATGCATGGACACACTTATTGAAAAGACTCCCCCGTGGGCTTAACTGGTTGAAAAAGGATTACCAAAAAATGGGTGTCCCAAAAGAAATGGAGGAAAGGGCAGATACACTTAGCAATTATCAAATCCTGAAATTCCATATCGGAAATGAGAATGCCCCCTCACGATACGAGTGTCCAGGATCTGTCCTGCTTAGTATTTCAGTTAATGAACCCGAAAATATTGAATTTAATGAATGGTGTAAAAAGCACGGATCCAAATTTGATAAATCAATTAAGCTAACTATAGGTAACTCAATTTCTAAAACAGTAAATCCTGATCTTATCAATATCCCAATTGATTTTCCTGTGAGCAACACTATGCTATTTGAGCACCTTGCTATTAAGCTGATTTTCAATGTATTTTCAACAGGCACTATGGCAAAAATTGGTCGGATAAAGGGTAATTGGATGGTGCAGCTTGATGCCACCAATAAAAAGCTCACCGACCGGGCCATCAGGGTAATCGCCCATTTTGCCGATATCCCTTATAATGAGGCCTGTATAGAACTGTTCAAAACAATGAGTTCACCAGATACTCACCGTCTGAAATTTGAAAATTCTTATATTATCCAAACCCTGGAGAGGCTGGGGGTTGAGATTTGACACCTGATACTCGCTGCACTTATTGTTTTACAATTTTAAAAACCTTTGATTCGGCATCTCCTCCATGTACTTTGAGGAAATAGGTGGCAGTTGGAAATGATCCAAGAGAAATTTGCGACAGATCAGATTCGATTTTTTTCTCTAAAAGCTTCTTTCCGGTAATATCGAAAATAGCATAACTCCAACTACCTGCCTGTAACCCATGACCCATCTTAACATTAATATTGTTGGTAACAGGGTTTGGGTAAGCGCTAATATCAGGCTCATATCCAGGAGTAATTTTCACCCCGGTTACAACAAGCCTGGTTTGATGAAATCCTTGGGTAAGAATAATATCAGCACTTTCCAGGGTTTGAATGGCAACTTCGCCAAGAGTCCAACTGATCGAACCTTGAGTATTTTCCAAATGATTACCGGCAGTAGCTACTACCTGTTGTGCATTAATAATGCCAGCACCCAAAATGGAAAATCCTAAAATCAGGATAAAAAATTTTACTTTTTTCATTATTAAACTATTTGTAATCAAAAGGTGGACTAAAAGATACGGAATTTTCACAACAAGAAAAATAAATATTTCCCATCTCAGGTCTTAAAATCTATTATCTCAATTGCCTCAGCAACAATAAAAGTGCTACCGGTTATCAGAATTAGATCTTCCTTTTCAGCTGAGCTTTTTGCTGCTTCAACAGCCTCATTCACTGAAGCAAAAATTTTCCCACCTAATCCATAATAGGCTGCTTTTGCGCCCAGCAATTTCTCATCAAGAGCCCTTGGAATCTGAGCCTTAGTAAAATAATAATTACCATCATCAGGCAATTGACGCAGCACATGATCGATATGTTTGTCATTAACTACCCCAAAAACCACATGCAGCTTTCTATACCTCGTTTCGTCCAGCTGCCTGAACACCTCCCCTATTCCTGCTTGATTATGGGCAGTATCCAAAACCATTTTGGGTTCTTCAGAAACAATCTCCCACCGACCGTGCAGGTCACTAACTTCCTTCGTTCCAGCAATCCCCTCGTATACTACATCTTCGGTAACAACAAAGCGATTATGCCTTAGGATTTCAACTGCTTCGAGAACAACAGGTAAGTTCTTCCTTTGGGCAAGGCTTGTTAGGTCACTTTTCAATCCTGGGTAAACAAATTTTCGTCCTTGACGAACATTAAAATACTGATAGCCATCTTCTGCCAGGGCAGAAAAGGGAACCTGGAAAAATCGCTGGGCGGAATAGAGAGGGGAATTTCTTTTTTTTGCAATATTAGCTATCTCTTCGAAGCTCTCCTTCTTCTCCTCACCTACCAAAACGGGGATACGTGCTTTAATTATCCCAGCCTTCTCAACAGCTATTTTTCCCAGAGTATCACCCAGAAACTCCACATGATCCCTTGAAATATTCGTTATTATTGATAATACAGGGTCGATAATATTGGTTGAGTCGAGTCGTCCTCCCATACCAACCTCAATAATAGCAATCTCAACCTCCGATCGTGAGAAATAATCGAAAGCCATGGCCACAGTCATTTCAAAAAATGAAGGTGTTAATTCCTCCAGAATAACTTCATGCTGCTTCACCCACTGCACAACATCCTTTTTGGGCATCATTTTACCATTCACCCTAATCCTCTCTCTGAAATCGAGCAAATGAGGCGATGTATATAATCCAACTTTATAACCAGCCTTCTGCATAATGACAGCCAGCATGTGAGAAACCGATCCTTTACCATTAGTTCCTCCAACATGAATGCTTTGAAAGTTTCGATGGGGGTGCTTGAAATATGCATCAAGTTTCTCGGTATTATCAAGATTCTCCTTGTAGGCAGCCTTACCCTGTCTCTGGTACATGGGCAATTGGGAGAACAACCACTCGCAAGTTTTTTCGTAACTAGTCATATAAAATGTGAATGAAAATAATCAACAATCCAAAGTTAATTAATCTATTTTCTTCATTGGCCATTCAGGCTTCATAATTACTATATTACACTCGTAACAACTGGTATATTATGGTAAAACAAAAAAAGATTTTCGTTCTGGATACTAATGTATTATTGCATGATCACCAATGCATCTACCATTTTGAAGAAAATGATATTGTACTGCCAATTACTGTTTTAGAGGAGCTCGACAAGTTTAAAAAGGGAAATGATCTCATCAATTTTCAGGCAAGAGAATTTGTAAGAGAACTTGATAACCTAACCGGAGAGAGTCTTTTTACGGAAGGAATTTCTCTGGGACTGGGTTTAGGTCGACTGAATGTGGAAACCGGCAAACCATTTTCCAGGGACATGGAAGAATCCTTCCATGAAAAAATCCCCGATCACAGAATTCTTGCGATAGCTGATTACACCCGGAATAAGAACCCCGACAAGCAAGTTATTTTGGTAACTAAAGATGTCAATCTCAGAATCAAAGCTAAAGCTCTGGGATTAACAGCTCAGGATTACAAAGCCGGGCAAGTAACAAATCTGGATATGTTTTATGCCGGGATTCCTATAGCTGATAATCAAAATGATGAAGCAATTGGTAAGTTGTACAGCAATCATGAAGGTGTGGCGATTGAGGAGTTCGACCTTGATTTTGAACCTAAGGCTAACCAGTACATGATTCTAAAAGGAAGCAAATCATCTGCACTTGCTATTTTTGACATCAGGACAAGTGCTTTATTTGTGGTTCAAAAAACCAAGTGTTATGGCATAGAACCCAGAAATGCTGAACAGGCAATTTGTCTTGACGCTTTATTAAGGCCAGATATACAGCTAGTAAGTATCACGGGCAAGGCAGGAACAGGTAAAACTCTACTGGCTCTTGCATCCGCACTTCAGCAAAGACGGGATTTTCATCAGATATTCCTGGCCCGACCAATAATCCCTTTAGGCAACCGAGATATAGGATTCCTTCCTGGAAATGCCAATGATAAGATTGAACCCTATATGCAGCCCCTTTTTGATAATCTAACTGTAATCAGGCATCAATTTGATCAGAGAAGTAAGGAATTTCAAAAAATCGACCAGTTGCTACAGGACGATAAACTTGTTCTTACTCCTTTAGCATATATCAGAGGTCGTAGCCTTGGAAAGGTTTTCTTTATAGTGGATGAAGCCCAAAACCTCACCCCTCATGAAGTAAAAACAATTATTACCAGGGCAGGTGAAGGCACTAAAATAATTTTCACCGGAGATGTCCATCAGATTGATTCCCCCTACCTCGACGCAAAGTCGAATGGTCTATCATACCTGACGGACAAAATGAACGGTCAATCAGTCTTCGCTCATATTAACCTTATACGAGGGGAAAGAAGCCTTCTGGCAGAACTAGCAAGTAACCTTCTGTAAATGGAAGAAAAAAAGAAAACGGTTGCCTTTCATACGCTTGGATGCAAACTGAATTTTTCAGAGACATCAGAGATAGGCAGAAAGCTTGAGGAAGAAGGATATGTGAGAGTTGCCTTCGGTCAGGAAGCTGACGTATCAGTCATACATACCTGCTCCGTAACAGGATCTGCCGATAGAAAAAGCAGGCAGGCAATAAAAAAAGCCATCAAATGCTCTCCTGATGGGTTTATAGTTGCTATGGGCTGCTATGCTCAACTTAAACCTGAGGATATGGCTGCCATAGATGGTGTTGATCTGGTATTGGGCACCAAAGACAAATTCAACCTCCCTGATTATTTACATAATCCCATA
>CAYXQX010000201.1:0-7005 GCA_964467485.1 uncultured Porphyromonadaceae bacterium
GAATCAGTCTGGTTTTAAGCAGGTAGAGTTCGACGGGAGGTATCCCATGGCCCGTATTAAATATAGTGATCCTGATTGTCCGGTTGAAGTTATCCTGGAGGCGTTCTCACCTTTTATCCCACTGAATGCTGATGAGTCATCTCTGCCGGCTACGGTAATGAGTTACACTCTGATAAATTGTTCAAAAGCTAAGGTTGATTGCAGTATTAGAGGGTATGTCGAAAATCCGGTTTGCATTGATACGGCAAAGGATCAGAAGGGCAGGAGACAGAATAGGGTGGTCAAAAGCAGAAAACTCACTTCTCTGGTTTGTGAGGCTCTGCCTGCCCCGATCAGCAAGAATACTAGAAGAAAAGATATCCTTTTTGAGAATTTTGAATCTGAGGGCTATGGAGAGTGGAAAATTACCGGAGTATCTTTTGGTGCTGGCCCGGTGCTGAGGAGTGATATCCCTGATTATCAGGGTGATGTTGGTGGTAAGGGAGAGAGGGTAGTGAATAGCCATTCTACCGCGCCCGGCGGAGATGTTGGGGAAAAGGACCAGCAAACCGGAACCCTTACAAGTCCTGATTTCAAAATTGAAAGAGAGTATATAAATTTCTATATAGGTGGAGGAGCTAACAAGGGAAAAACCTGTATTAACCTGATTGTTGATGACGAAATAAAAGTTTCGGCCACAGGTAAAAATAATAACTCTATGGAGCTGTCGGGTTTCCGTACTGCTGATTGGGAGGGCAAGGAAGCCCGACTGGAGATTGTTGATGCAGGGGTTGCAGGATGGGGCAATATCGGGGTGGATCATATTGTGTTTTCAGATTCGCCTCCCGAGAGCAAGCCCATATCTGAATTGAGGGATTTTGGATCCTTCTGCCTTTCTGTGATGACAAATAAAAATGTAGAAATTTATCCAGATGTTAAAAATACCGGGAAGAAGAAGTCGGTCAGTAATCACTTATCGGATAATCTTACCGGAGAGATACTCGTGGGAGCTACTCTTGATCCTTCTGAGGAAAGAAATATTGATTTCGCCTTCACCTGGCATTTCCCAAATTTTTACGGTCGCGATTTCGGAGGAGTGAAGGTTGGGCACTACTATGCAGCTCGCTTTAACTCAGCTTATGATGTGGCACAATACCTGTCTGAAAATCAGGATAAATTATTTGGCACTACCCGAAAATGGGTGGAAACCTGGTATGATTCCAGTCTGCCTTACTGGTTGCTTGATCGTTCAATGGCCAATACATCCACGCTTGCAACTACCACATGTTACAGACATAAGGATGGCAGGTTCTGGGCCTGGGAAGGCATTGGATGCTGCACGGGTACGTGTACACACGTCTGGCATTATGCTCAGGCCGTTGGTCGCTTATTCCCCGAGATTGAGCGTGATCAACGAGAAAGAGTTGATTTCGGGATGGCTCTCAAAGATAACGGGGAGATAGGCTATCGTGCTTTACTCGAATCATCCATGGGACCGGCATTCGACGGGCAATGTGGAAGAATAATGGGTGCCTACCGTGAACACCTGATGTCTGTTGATAGTAAATTTCTTAAACGGAACTGGGAGGCAATAAGAAAATCTATCCAATATATGATAGATCAGGATATTGACCTTGATGGGATTTTGGAGGGTGCCCAGCCTAATACTTTGGATGCATCATGGTATGGCAAGATCAGCTTTATATCCTCACTTTATATTTCGGCTTTGAGGGCAGGTGAAAAGATGGCTATTGAGATGGGTGATGGAGCTTTTGCTAAGACATGCTCATCCCTTGCCGAAAAAGGTGCTAACAATATCCGTGAATTATATAATGGTGAGTTTTTCATTCAGCTTGAGGATCCTGATCATAAGGATGTTATTGGTGTAGGCACAGGTTGTTATATCGACCAGGTTTTTGGCCAGACCTGGGCCCATTGGGTAGGTTTGGGATCTATTTTCGACAGGAAAAAGCAGCTATCTGCCCTCAGAGCTTTATGGCGTTATAATTTTGTTCCTGATGTAGGCCCTTTCAGAAGGCATTTCAAAGCAGGGCGATGGTATGCCATGGCCGGAGATGGAGGATTATTAATGTGTACCTGGCCAAAGGGTGGCAAACGAGATAAATGGGAGGACCAGTGGCAGTTCATGTATTTCAATGAGTGCATGAGTGGTTTCGAATATCAGGCTGCTTCACATATGGTTTATGAAGGGATAGATAATCCTGATATCCTTCAAAACGGTTTGGCTGTCAGTCGTGCAATTCATGACAGGTATAATGCTCACCTGAGAAACCCATACAACGAGATTGAATGTTCGGATCATTATGCCAGAGCGATGGCCAGTTATGGTGTATTCCAGGCAGTTTGCGGATTTAATTATCATGGTCCAAAGGGAATTATTGAATTTGATCCCAGGCTCACGCCGAAGGATTTCAAGGCTCCCTTTATATGTGCAGAAGGGTGGGGAAGCTATTCGCAGAAGGAGGATTCCGGTAAATTGAAATACCAACTTGAAGCAAAATACGGTAAGCTAAGCTTAAATGAAATTGGAGTTACAGTCCCTGATGGATTCTATTTAAGTCTCTTGCAACTTAAACATCAGGATAAATTAGTGAAAATCAGAACTGACAAGCCGGAAAACGGGAAAATCAGGATAAAATTTGAGGGTATAGTTATAAAGGCAGGAGAAATGCTATCGCTGGAAATATCCTGATAAACTTGTTGTAAAGGGTAGAGTTTCAATAGATATGTATTATGTGAACTAATTAACGGCATGATAGTTGATAAAAACTTATGTTCCCGATTGTTCTTTGCATAAACCTGTTTACTCCTAAACCAATAAGACTATGAAGAAGCTCTTGATTTTGGCGATGTGCTTTGCTATGCCCCTCTTTTCGTATTCCCAATTGAATAAGTTTGATTTGAGCAGCTATAAGTTGCCGGATATTCTGACCAGGAAGCTAGACTTTCAGTTTGATTTTAATGGGTCTCAAAGCCGTTCTAATTATTGGAATGATTCTACATCATCCAAAAAAAGAAATTCTATTTTGAATGGTGATTTCAATCTGAGCTATGAGCAATTTAGAAATAGTGAAAAATACCAGGGTTCATTAAAAACTGACTTCTCTCTCGTAGCTCAAAATAGTTGGCGGTATGAAGAGGACACAACAATTAGGAACAATATAGATCCAACGCTCAATTTTCAGACAATAAATAGGTTTTACAAAGACAACAAGCATTTTTATGAGTTGAGTTTAATTTTCAATACGGGAAGAAGCTCATATACTTATACTAAAGGTTACCATACAAAAGTTGATGCCAATTTTTTAATGGGCATGGGTAGAATTGAACCAATTGAAGATGCACGTTTGGCGGTTTATATTCTTCAAGACTTATTAGAGAATGGTAAGCTATTAAGAACACCAAATTCTGATGAAGTACTAAGGATTGCTGAAAAGATATCAGAATTAAAAAAGAAAAGGTTTTTTGATCATAGAAATAGAAAGATATATGAGTTACGTTCAATGGATTCATTGTTTAAAGGGATGGGTATAATTAAAGATAATGATATTGGATATTTCACAGTGCTGAATGATAATTGGAGCTATTCAACTGGGCCAGCTCGTTGGTCTGGAAGCCGCTTATCCGCAGGGATTAAAATTTCGGAGGATATTACCTTTTATAAATATGGAATGAGTGAGATTGAAAATAACTTCTGGAAAAGATATATTACTACACCTACTTTTGGGCCAATGTTTCAGGCGAGGTGGGATAAACCTATTAATCTTCACTGGCAAAGGAAGATATCGCTAAGGAGTATAGTTTACCTAACCTCCATTCAAATGATAACTGATGCATTAAAAGAAGATGGACAAGCCTTGATGACATACTGGGATAATAAATTTGACATGGGGTATAACTATTATCCGAATTCCAGAACCAGTTTAGGGTTTATTGGAGGGTTTGATTTCGAAAGTAGCTTTAATGATTGGGATCAAGGATTTCCAATAGAAATCAGGCCATTTTTAAACTTATCTGTTGAATATTATTTCTCATCACAATTGAGGATGAACATTGCTGTAAATTCGAGATTTGGATACAGTAATCTACATCCAAGTTATTGGCATGAAGGTCTCTATACGGGGAAGGAAGATTTTGTTTATTTCGCAAATGGGAGTCTATTATACAGCATCTTCTAATCAATAAATCGCAAGCATATTTGAGCCCGGGGCAATTTGAAGGTTTATCCCATCTGCCATCTGCTTACCGGAGTATTTCTCAGTTTTACCGTTTATCCTGATTTTATATTCCTGATTTTCTTCAACGGTAAACCATTCCGGCATTTGGTTGATCCGGGGCCAGTCGAAGGGCAGGTTGAAATTAGTTTTGTGGCGGGGTGTGTCAAAAATAATTTTTCCTTCCCAATCAGATTCAGCTGCAATAGAAAGATAGATTTTCCCATTTACCTCAACCGCTCCAAATTTTACATCTTCCCTCCATGGATCGATAGTTATTCCCTGCGTTTTCCAAAGGCAATAGATAAGGGTGGTTCTGGCGAAGTTTCCGTCACCGTGCCAGCCCTCAATAATACCCGACTCTTGCTGCTTGGTCCACATCTCCTGTATCTCGCTATCGATCCAATCATCAGCGCCCGGCACTGCTTCCCTATTATAAATATTCAGCGCTCCCTCGATAGCATCAGCATAACCATCAGCACTTCCTGTACCGGTGCTGCCTTCCCAAAGGAAATTTTCATACTTGCCTTTTAATGAACCGAGTGTCTTTAATGCAGCATCCCGATATGCTTCTGTTCCATCAACCAGATAAACAGTGTAATAGGCGTTCAGGTTATATCCAAAATTATCTGACATCTTCTTGTCAACTACCTCTCCGGATTTTGGGTTTATGGCATTGTAGAATAAGCCATCCTCATTGCGACCGACTTCCAGTATCCTGTCGAGCATTTCATGAATCGGAGCTTCATATTCTGTTTTTTTATTCTGATTTTTTTGGCTCACAGTAGCATACAATTCGCATAAGCCAGATACAATCTCACAACCATGGTCTCTAAGTTTCAGCCATTCAAAGTCTCGTGTGGGGTGTTGATTACCCAGGAAATAATAATCCCCTAAACGAAGAGCCCAATCAAGATATTTCTGCTCTCCCTGCATCCAGTAAATTCTGGACAAAGCCTGCAGCATTTCACCATTAACTTCCATGTTTGTTGAGACTATCCGGCCAAATTCAGTTTCAACCATAGCATTGGCCCACATATCATCCAGTATGTTGATCATCCTCACCGACCAGGGGCTCTCACCCAACCATTCGGTGAGAGGGAGAAGACCATCTTTAATGTACTCAGATGATCCGAACATTATGCTATTGAGATTTGCCTCCTCACTGGCAAAATCCTGTTTTGTGAATGACCAGGTGTCGGGAAGGGTTCCGATGCGGGATGTTAGTTTGGTTTCCATTTTTAACATATCCAACATCTTACCTTTAAATAGTTCCTGATCAGTTATTGAGGCAGTCATGACCATAAATGGATAGTTATCTGCAGCTGCATCCTGAGCATTCCAGATGTTTTTTCCTGATGTAAGATTCCTTGGAATCAGACCAGTTGTTGAGTCGGCATTTTCCAGCCAGCCATCAACGAAATTTCGGCAACGGATGAATCCTTCATTAGCTAGTTCGGCATTTTGCTTGCATTGCAAGGGTATTTGAGGATCAACGTTGTTGCAGGATGCGAATCCAATAGCTAATACAACAATTATCAATTTTTGCATATTTAACAGGTCAAGGGTTGATTCAAAGGTAACAAAATTGATAATTTGGGTAATTGTCGTAGAGACGGATGTAATCCGTCTCTAAATGATCATTTCGGTCCAGACAATTATTATATTTACCCATATTTTTTAAAGATAGAATTCCATGCTAAGCCCAAGAGAAAATATTATTAAAGCCCTCAGCCGCAAGGGATTTGACTACGTTCCGGTAGATTATGTGTTTTGTGAATCACAAATTGAGAACTTTGAGAAGCGTTTTGGTCATCGGGATTATGAATCATATTTCGAGATGTGCCATCGCCCTATTGAAATGAACATCAGGAGGAATTATTCTCACGGACCTGATTTATATAAGAGGGAAACTTTGCCGGATAGTACTGTTTTTGATGAGTATGGTATAGGTCATTCAAAGGGTTCAGCTGCTGCTTTTCACATGACCAGGATGCATCATCCATTGAAGGGGGCGGATCTGAACGAAATTTTGGATTATCCTTATCCTACGGTTGCAGATGGCGAACTCGAATTGTTAAAAATCAGGATGGATGATCTTAGATCAAAAGGACTGGCTTCATTTGGATTTATGCAGATGACTGTTTGGGAAGCTTCATGGTACCTCCGTTCAATGGATGAACTGATGATTGATATGATGATGGAGGATGAAAGGGCAACTGTTATTCTGGATAAATTAACAGAATTTGCTGTTACAAAAGCTGCAACTTATACCAAAGCAGGAGCCGATATTCTATCTCTGGGCGATGATATTGGTACACAGAGCTCTACGATGATTGATGTTGGATTCTGGGAGAGGTGGCTAAAACCAAGGCTGGCCAAAGTGATTGATGCCGCAAGAGATATTAATCCTGATATTCTTGTATTCTATCATTCCTGCGGCCATGTAACACCATTTATTGATCAGCTTATTGAAGTTGGTGTGGATATTCTTAATCCTATCCAACCGGAAAGCATGAATTTTGATGAGATTTATGACGAGTACGGTGATAGAGTTTCTTTCTGGGGTACCTTGGGCACACAAAAACTGTTGCCTTTTGGTACAAAGCAGGAAGTTTATGAAGCAACATTATCCCGACTAAAAAAATGTGGTCCCAAAGGAGGAATCGTAATTGGGCCGACACACATTGTGGAACCCGAGGTGCCATGGGATAATTTGGTGGCAATAGTTGAGGGTGCGAAAGCTTTCAGTGATGCAGATTAATTCAGGTGCTTATCTTCCGTCTACCGT
>CAYXQX010000202.1:0-6972 GCA_964467485.1 uncultured Porphyromonadaceae bacterium
CGGTTTGAAGACCCGGGGAGGTTTTGAATGTGATATATGGTGGGAAAATGGAATTCTTACTAAGGCTGTTGTTCATTCTGAAAATGGAGGTAAAGCAAATATAAAATATGGATCGTATGAACAGCAGGTTGATATTGAACCTGGGGGAGAGTATAATTATAAATGGTAAATGGTTAATTGTTAATGGTTTATTGTAGAGACGTATATTTACGTCTTTGATCGCACGTACGTATAATTATTAATTTGGAATATTTTATTACGCGAATTGAGAATTTAAAAACCAGGAATTTAATGACAAATAATCTTTTTAAAATTATTATTCTGTTGCTGCTGCTGATATCTTTGAACGTTTTTGGGCAGGAGGGTCCTGACCTGCCTATTCATGACATCTCCAGTCAAACAGATCGACATATTATCATTGCTGAGGGAAACGAAGAAATCTACCAGGGTCATCCTACTACAGTATTGTTGCCAGATGGTAAAACCATGTACTGCGTTTGGAGCATTGGCCATGGGGGACATGCTGGTCCAATGGCTGTAAGCCATAACGGAGGATTTACCTGGAAACGTCTTGATGATCAACTACCTGAGGGATTTATAAAGCATGGTAATTGTCCGAGTATTTACCGGATGATTGATAAAAACACCGGAACAGTTAGACTTTGGGTTTTTTCGGCCTGGCCTGATATGCCATCAATTATGAGTGAAGATGAGGGAGAAACCTGGAAAGAAATGCCTCCTCTTGGTTTTCCGTGTGTAATGACATTCAGTTCAGTTGTAAGGCTAAACAATGGAAGTTATTCAGGTTTTTACCACCGCAGAAATGACAATAGCCTCGAGGTTTTGCAAACCACAACCAATGATGGAGGGCTAACCTGGACTGAACCAAAGGTAATCGCATTTGTTGAAGGGAAAAAGCCCTGTGAGCCCTTTGTTTTTAGATCTCCAAACAATAAGGAACTATGCTGTTTAATGCGTGAAAACAATCATGATGGCAGGAGCTTGATGATGTTCAGTGAAGATGAAGGTAAAACCTGGAGTGATCCTGAAGATACCCCCTGGGGATTGACAGGCGACAGGCACATGGGCGTATACACACCAGACGGCCGCTTAGTTATTGCCTTTAGAGATAAGGCACTGAATAGTCCAACTCTGGGACATTTCGTGGCCTGGGTTGGGACCTATGATGATATCAGGAATAAACAGGCTGGTGAGTACAGGGTGAAACTCCTTCATAGTTATGCCGGACATGATTGTGGCTATCCCGGAATGGAAGTACTGCCAGACGGAACCATTGTGGTCACAACATATATTAAATATACAGAAGGAGAAAAAAAGCATTCAGTTGTCAGCACAAGGTTTAGAATTCAGGAAACAGATGCAATGAATGCCAAATACCTGGTCGAAAATAGCAGACTTAATAAGGAGGAACCCCATTTTCACACTGAAATACTCTTCAAATCAGAAAAAGACAATTCTGCCAGAAGCCCTCACATTCTCGTAGCGCCAGACGGCACTGTTCTGGCTTTCGGAAGAGGATGCCGAACCATCAGAAGGAGTACAGATAGAGGCAAGACCTGGTCCGCAGAGGAAGAGCTGGGTTTTAAGGGACAAAATGCTTTTAATGATGATGTTACAGGTCATATACTGGTCATAGGCAGAGATAAGGAGAATCCTTACTTATATCGAAGTAAGGACAATGGCTATACCTGGAAAAAAGAATTCATAAGCATCAAGCCCAATGTCATGGGACATGGAGTTATGCCGGTGCCAATAAACCTAGGCGCTATGGAAACAGGTATTACGCTCAAATATGGAGAACACAAAGGGAGGCTCTTAATAGCAGGAAGGGTGCAGCCTCCTAATGGGAATAATGATCAGGAATATTGGGCCTATAATTATAACACATCCTTCTATAGTGATGACAGAGGAAAAAACTGGCAGGTTGGAGAAGGAATTATGACCGGTACAGGAGAAGCATCGCTGGCTGAATTATCAGACGGAAGGATATACTACAATTCCAGATCACACATGTCTGTAGATCATCGGAGAAGAATCGCCTGGAGCTATGATGGAGGGAACCGATTTGTAGATTGGTTTGTTTCTGATGATCTGTATGAAATAGGTGAGCCTTACTATTTTAAGTATGGAAGGAAACCGGCTTATGGTTGTCGTGCGGGTTTAGTGCGGATGCCGGATGGAATAACTGATGAAAACGATGTACTGCTTTTCAGTACCCCCGACTGGAAAGGAGGATGGCGATATCAAATGACTGTGTGGGCCTCCTTCAATGGATCAGCAACGTGGCCGGTAAAAAGGTTGGTTGATCCCGGACTCAGTGCATATTCTTCCATGGCCGTTGATAAAGATGGAACTATATATTTGCTCTATGAAGGAGGTGTAAATACCTTATATGATGAAACAAGTGTGGCAGTATTTAATTTAAACTGGCTTCTTGAGAATCAATAACATCAAGTAGCATGGTCCATTAAATCAGCCTGATGAAAAAACTTTTGATCCCTATACTTTGTCTTTGTACAATATTTACACCAGACTTATTGAGTCAGAGTGGAGGGATCAACCGAGAACAGTACCGTATTTTGATATCTAAAACCGACATTGAAATGTCTGTTGATGGAATTCTTGATGAATTGGTTTGGAACGAGGCGGATCTTGCTGACAGTTTCCACCAGGTTTTACCTACGGATATCGGATATGCTGAAGCCCAAACTCAGGTAAAAGTATGTTATACAAAGACACATTTGTATCTTGGAATCGTGTGTCTAGATCCCATAGCTGGGAAACGTCCGGTTGAATCCCTTCGGAGAGATTGGTCCTTTCCAAAAAATGACAATTTCATTGTATTCATTGACACATATAACGACCAAACTAATGGTTTTGCTTTTGGTATTTCTCCCGCAGGAGCACAATGGGATGGAATACAGTCAAATGGTGGTAAAGTAAATCTGGATTGGGATGCCAAATGGAAGTCGGCGGTAAAAAATTATGACGATAAATGGATTGCTGAATTTGAAATCCCTTTCAAAAGTCTACGCTATCACGAAGGCGCTTCTGAATGGGGCATAAACTTTAGCCGTCAGGATTTAAAAACAGCAGAGAAATCAAGCTGGGCGCCTATGCCCAGACAGTTTGCAACAGCTACACTGGCATACACAGGATCATTGATTTGGGACCAGCCTCTCCCATCCTCGAGAACACATTTTTCCATGATCCCCTATGTGAGTCAGAAACTAAGGCAAGAAACCAGTCAGGGAACAAAGATTGGTTCTGATTTTTTAGTTGGAGCAGATGCCAAGATTATCATTTCCACTTCAATGAATCTGGATTTGACAGTTTTGCCGGATTACTCTCAGGTTGAGGTTGATCGTCAACAAACTAATCTTGATCGCTATGAATTATTTTTTCCAGAGAAAAGACAATTTTTTCTTGAAAACAGTGATCTGTTTGCAAATTTAGGCAGCGATAATTTGCGCCCCTTTTTCTCCCGAAGGATCGGACTTACCAATCCTGTTATTGGCGGAGCAAGATTAAGTGGGAAAATCGGAGACAACTGGAGGATTGGGTTTATGGATATGCAAACCCGGGGTTGTACCAACCTTTATAATACAAATTTCGCTGTAGCTTCTGTTCAACGCCAGGTATTCAAAAGATCATCTGTTTCTGCCTTCCTGGTTAACAGGCAGATGGTCCAAAATTCTTTTGATGAATGGGATATTGGAAAAAATTTCAACCGGGTAGCAGGGGCTGAATTCAACCTGGCCAGTGCAGATAATAAATGGACAGGTAAAAGCTTCTATCACCATTCTTTCGATCAGGGTAAACCAGGTAAGTCCGGTGTTTTTTCGAACACCCTGACATATGCCACTCAATTTTTCACAGCAAGCTTAAGCCAGGCATTGGTAGGCCCAGATTATCAGGCAGATGTTGGATATATCAGGAGAAATGGCTATTTCCAGATCAACCCAATTATCCAATACAAATTTTTCCCGGAAAACCACTCAATAGCAAATCATGGGCCCGGTTTAAAGACGGACATTTACCTCAACCCTCAAGGACAACTTACAGATCGGGATATTCAATTGTTGTATCAGATTTCATGGCTAAACAAAAGTGTTTTTGAAATGGATATAAAAAACACCTTTCTGGAACTTCAATTTAAGTTCGATCCAACTCATACAGAAGGAATCCCATTTAATAAAGGCGAAAATTTCTCCTGGAATGAAGCTGGTCTTTCCTATACTTCAGACATTAGGAAACCCTTTAATTACATGCTTGAAACCCGATATGGTGGATACTTTAATGGCCAAAAACTGACTATCAACAATGAGTTATTCTATCGTCTTCAACCTTATAGCAGTATCGCAATAGTAAGCAGTTTTAATAAGGTTAGCCTGCCCCAACCCTATAACAGTGCTAATTTTATTCTGATTGGCCCCCGTTTAGATATTACTTTCACAAATAAAATATTTTTTACTGGTCTGGTACAATACAATAATCAAATAGACAATCTCAATTTTAATATTAGATTACAATGGCGTTTTGCTCCTGTTTCAGATCTGTATATAGTTTACACAGAGAATTCGCATCCCCTGAATTATCAAGTAAAAAACAGGGGTCTCGTAATAAAACTTTCGTATTGGTTTAATTGATAAATATGAAAAACCTAATCTTAATAACAATCATCCTAATATTTTCCATTCCAGCATCTGCTCAACAGTCGGTTGAAACTAACAAGGTTTATGCAGATCAGACCCTCATAACCCTTCAGAAATGGTATATTGACAGTACTGGACTTTGGAAAACAACCAGCTGGTGGAATGCAGCCAATGCCATAACAGCAATTATTGATTATTCGAGGATAACAGAATCAAAAGATTATCTCTATGTGATTGAAAATACATTTGAAAAATGCAAGAGATTTGAAGTTGAAATGCCTGATCCTGAGAACAATTGGATCTGTACAAATTTCATAAATGATTATTATGATGATGAAGGCTGGTGGATCCTGGCCTGGATCGCTGCTTATGACCTTACAGGGGAACAAAAATATCTGGATATGGCTAAGGCAACATTCTCGGATATGTCAAACGGCTGGGATGAAGTTTGTGGCGGTGGAGTATATTGGAAAAAACCCGACATCAGCAAGGCAGCAATTCAAAATGAACTCTTTTTGCTGAGTGCTATACGTCTTCATCAGAGATCACCTGGAGTTGAAAAAGACCTAACATACTTTGAATGGGCACTTAAAACCTGGGAATGGTTCAAGAAATCAGGAATGATCAATAACAAATTCCAGGTAGAAAACGGATTGATCAAGGAAACCTGTAAAGTCAACCCCGGCAGGATATTTACCTATAATCAAGGTATTATCCTCAGTGCATTAATCGAATTGAGCAAGGAATTGAATGAGCCGGAATTGCTTGTATTGGCAGAGAAAATTGCAAATGCAACCATTAAAAATTCAATTTATGAGAATAGCATCTTAAAAGAGCCCAATGAGCCGAACCTCAATGGCGATGCCAGTCAGTTCAAAGGTATCTTTATGAGACATCTTGCATATCTCTATGAAGTAACAAAAAAAGAAAATTATAAAACATTTATTCTGAAAAATGCCGAATCCATTTGGCTGAATGCCAGAAAAGTGAATACTAATGAAATAGGAGCCATCTGGACAGGCCCTTTTGATAAAGCGGATGCATCAAGGCAAAGCTCGGCGCTGGATGCACTTAATGCAGCGATGGTAATTATGAGTTATGAATTATGAATTATTAGTTATGAGTTATAAATTATGAATTATGAGTTTCCAGCCTTTAACAAGAATTAAAAATCTACTTTCAGTAATACTCCTGGTTAGCTTTTTCAGTTGTCAAAATCCGGATGTAGCAATACTTTCCAAATCGGATTTTAAGCATTATATCGAAGAATTCAACCGACAGGATACTCTGAACCTTCATTTTGATGTAATTCCTGATACGAAGATGATTTCCAATGAGGATACATGGGAATTTCTTCAAGAGAACATTCCTTTTTTTGAATGTCCCGACAAGGAGATTGAAGAAGTGTATTATTATCGATGGTGGACTTTTCGAAAACATATAAAACTTACTCCTGATGGATATGTAATTACTGAGTTTATGCCAAATGTCCCATGGTCGGAGAAGTATAATACTATCCCCTGCCCTGCAGGTCATCATTTCAGAGAAGGAAGGTGGCTTCACAATCAGGATATAATAAAAGATTATGGCCTTTTCTGGCTTAGAGGAGGTGGAAATCCATACAGATATAGCTTCTGGATCTCTGATAGCTTTTTACGATATACAATGGTCCATCCCAACGACTCATTGCTTATTGACATTCTTCCTGATCTCATCGATAATTACAAAGAGTGGGAAAAACGAAGGCTTGAACCTGATGGACTATTTTGGCAAGTCGACGGTCAGGATGGTATGGAGGTAGCTATTGGCGGGCAAGGTAAGAGGCCTACAATTAATACATATATGTTTGCCGACGCTGTTGCTATTTCTAAAATTGCTACTCTTTCTGAGAAGTCGGCAGTCCTCAGTCAACAGTATGCAGTCAAGGCAGAAGGAATAAGGAATAAGGTTATTGATAAACTATGGGATGAAGAAGCTGATTTTTTTAAAGTTATGCCGAGAAAAGCATATCAGGATACTATTAATCCAAGAGATTCATTGAGTTCTGCAAGGGAATTATTAGGATATGTACCCTGGTATCTTGGACTACCGCCTAAAAACGAGGGCTATGAAAAAGCATGGGCGCAGTTAGTGGATAAGGAAGGATTCTATGCTCCATACGGACCAACAACTGCCGAACAACGCCACCCTGGATTCAGGATTAACTATGAAGGTCATGAATGTCAATGGAACGGCCCGAGTTGGCCTTTTGCCACCTCCCAGACACTCACGGCCCTGGCAAATGTATTGCATGATT
>CAYXQX010000203.1:0-6968 GCA_964467485.1 uncultured Porphyromonadaceae bacterium
GGCTCATATACGTCAATCAGCTCGTATACATGCTCCAGCCAACCCTCCCTTGATTGCTCATTCGAGCCCTCGGTGTTGTTAACATCCGGACGGGGAAGGCATTCACCATAAAGCGAGCTGTATTTTGGATCCTGAACATCTGATGGAAACTTTGTTCCACCGGTGTAATACCATGCATGTTCGGCGCGATGGTTAGATAGGCCGAAATGAAGGCCATTTTTCAAAGTAGCCTCTTTTATTTCAGCAACAACATCTCTCATGGGCCCCATCTCAACAGAGTTCCATTCATTAACAACAGAGTTGTACATGGAAAAGCCATCGTGGTGTTCGGCTACCGGAATAATATATTTAGCTCCTGCATCTTTAAATAGAGAAACCCATTCGTCGGCATTGAAGTTTTCAGCCTTGAACATGGGAATAAAATCCTTGTAACCAAATTCAGTATGACTACCATATGTTTCAATGTGATGCTTATATGACTCGTACCCTTCATTATACATGCGAGAGGCATACCATTCATTGTAGAATGCCGGAACAGCATATGGTCCCCAATGTATAAAAATCCCGAACTTTGCATCTCTGAACCACTCAGGCACTGCATAATTATTTGCAATAGATGCCGAATCTGGCTTGTATACCTCTGTTCCTTTTGGTGAAGTGTAGCCTGAAGTATCCGGATAATAATTTGCTTTCTTATTAGTACAAGCAATACATGCGCAAAAAATAATTACCAGTGAATAATTTATTGTTCGGTTCATAATAAAGGATTTACTTTTCTATTTTGATCTTGATAACATGTGCATACTCAGTAGGCTTTTCTTCGGGATATACTACTTTCAGGCCATTTTTGGTTTGTGTCCATGACAGCTTTTTATCAGATCCCAGCATGGAAACCTCTTCTACTTTAACACTACCCGTTAAGGAATGAATAACAATTCCCCCTGGGTTCCAATCTAGGGAGATGGCATAAAGGATATCATCATTCGTGGTAAAACAAATATCTTGTGCAGTATAGGGAGGTTCTCCGGCATCTCCTGAAATTGCACCTGTTATTACGTCTCCTTCACAGGCTACACTCCATGGACGGCTGTTATAGATTGCCTCTCCGTTAATCTTCAGCCAGTACCCGATCTCTTGCAGTCTCTCATAAACTTCAGAAGGAAATGTTCCATCAGCTTTGGGCCCTACATTCAGCAACAAATTCCCGTTTTTTGAAACAATATCTACCAATTCATCAATGATCTTATTTGGCGATTTGAAAGTTTCTCCCTCTATATAACCCCAAGCTTTTTCACCAATAGAGGTATCAGTTTGCCAGGGATACTTTTTAATTTTACTTGATTTCTCCCTTTCAAGATCAGTAACCTGGATATTATCTCCGTAACCGTATTTCGTATTCACAACCACTTCCTTATTCCAGTCAAGTGCTGAGTTATAATAGTAGGCCATAAATTGATACATCACAGGCTGAAGAGAGGATATTCCTACCGTCCAGTCGAACCAAAACAGTTCAGGTTCATATAAATCAACCAGCTCATAAAGATGAGAAATGAAACGTTCCCTAGATCGAGCGTTCGAGCCTGACCTTCCGGTTGCGTCGGTTGAGGAAAGTTCAGGCTGAGGCCGTTCAAGACATTCGCCGTAAAGTGATTTGTATTTCGGATTCTGAACATCAGATGGAATCTTAGTTCCTCCAGTATAGAACCAGGGATACTCAGCACGATGAGAGGATAATCCAAAATGAAGACCTTTTTTTTCGCTTGCCTCTTTTATTTCACCAAGAACATCCCTCTTAGGCCCCATCTTTACAGAATTCCATTCATTAACTACAGAATTGTACATTGAAAAACCATCGTGATGTTCTGCTACCGGAACAATGTATTTTGCCCCCGCATCTGCAAATAATGATATCCAGTCATCGGCATTAAAATTTTCAGCTTTGAACATGGGAATGAAATCCTTATAGCCAAAATCAGTTAGATCTCCGTAGGTTTCAATGTGGTGTTTGTATGATTCGCTTCCTTCATCGTACATCCGTGAAGCATACCAGGCACCAAAGTATGCCGGGACCGAATATACACCCCAATGTATAAAAATGCCGAATTTAGCATCCCTAAACCATTCGGGAATTTGATATTGATCTGCTATTGATGCGGAATCCGGCTCGAAGGCCTCTGTTCCTTTTGGTGAAGTGTAGCCCGAGGTATCCGGATAATAATCTTGCTTCTTGTTAGTACAGGAGATAAATGCGCAAAGAATAATTATCAGGATAATACTAGTTGTTTGTTTCATTTTGTAATATGCTATGTTGATATATTCTTAAACCTGTTTAAAAACGAGACTCCAACTAACTGAAGCATTTGTTTTACTGCTTATTTTAAGAATCAGTAGACCGTCGTTTGTTTTTTCGATGCTTGCTTTTCCTTTATCCGTTTTTACTTTGACAGCCTCATTTCTGTTTGGCGCAATAACAATTTCCATTGTTTCACCACCAACTATTTCTGCACTGCCAGAGTACTCCTTTTTTTCATCGTTCCATTGCACATCTTCAAGCTCCAGATAACCTTGCATAATATGGCGATTTGTGGAGATAAACTGGGGATGATTTTTAACTTCGTGAACCGAGAAAATAAGTGCTTGTTGCCCTTCAAGTGACTGGTTTAGCTGGTCGTTTCCTTTAAAAATCCCTACCAAATAATCATTCCAGAAATCGTAGACGTAATATTTTTTATTCTGATTTAGCCCAAGCGATCCGGTTTCGTATTGAATACCTGATAGTGGAGTCGTGACTAGCTTTTCTTTTTCTGTATTATTACAAAGTATCACCTGCGACCATTTCGGGCTAATCTCATAAACATAAACTTCAGGATGTTTTTTCCCCATTAACATATCTACTGGACGGAATGATTTTGGTTCTTGTAAAACTGGATAAAGGCGGGTGATATCATGCCTCATCTCCTCTGTTATGTTTCCAAAAGAAGTGGCCAGCTCCAAACGACCTGACAACAAACCGACCTGTGTCAACATGGTTCTTCGGGCATTGGCCGTCAATGGTTCTTTTGTTTTGGGATTATAAAGTGATTTTCCATCCGGGTAATAATTAAACACAACCCTGTTCTTGTACCAACGCAAGCCCATCCTTGAAGCCATTTCAGGTTCATAATCACTTGTATCCCACCATACACGTTGCAAGTCAACCGTCCCCGCTGTCACGTCAAGACAAGGTGTGCCATATTCGCCAAGGTTACGCTCATGAATAAATGCGTCAGGTCCTAATCCTTCACGACATAATTGAAAAGGTGAGCGGTAAGCGGATGTGGTTGTAAAGCTTTTATCCTCAAACCCACCCTCTTTGGCCCATGCCGATTCCGGATAATCGAACTTGATTCCACGCATACCGTCCACGCGGAGACTCTGCCACATATTCAAAGTGTATTCCCTGAAACCGGGATCGGTATAGTCGTATTTGACATAAGGCATATGATGATGATGCTCGGCGTGGAGCAAAGAGATATCGTTGTTGAGCATCCAATCGGGATGTTTCAAAGCAAAATCGTTGCTTGGTAGAGAGCTTTGAAAATAGGTAAATGGAATTCCCCCCAATTCCTTAACAGCAGCGCAGAACTTCCCCATAGTCTCATGAGGTTTCATCAGAGAAGGATAATCAGGTGAATTGGAGCATAAGCCACTCGATGAGTGTTCATTGTCCCACCAGCCCTGTTGTGTGTTTCCAAAATTTACATAACAATAAAAATCAGGCTCTAGACGCACTGCAATGGGAGTATAGTTCATAAAACCTGCCTCTTTAGCCAGCCTTGTTTGATCAACTAAGGCTGGTGAGTTGTTCAGTTGCGCACCCTCTCCGAGCTCGTCCTGAGAAACAAGCCAGCCACACAAGGTTGGAAAATCATACATATTTGGTTTGGCATTATTAGCCATTCGCATCGCTAAGCCATAATTCTCAAGAGAGATAAATGGATCAATGGTCACGAAATCCAGTAGTATATTGTCTTCTGAGTAATAGGTTTGCTGAGGATCAATGTATTTTCCCTGCGGATCTTCGCAGGATATGGTGATACTTTGATCTTTTGAAGAAAGGGAAGCCTGTCTTAGAAATTCCTTATATTTTAATCCCCCAGCAACAATGGTATGCCGCTTGTCATCAATAATACAGGTCAACATCACAGAGTTATAAGCTTTCATATTCATAGTTTTTTCCACAAATTGTGGCTCAGCCCCAGCACCCCCACGAAGAACCTGTGGTTTGTGAATTTCCTCTTGTGGAAAAAGTATGGCCTTGTCAACAAGAACAACCTTCCGTATGCGTACAGGATAATCATTTTGATTTGTAACACTAAATCCTAAAACGGCATAAGGCAAATCATCATATAAGCATATTTCGAGGTTACGTTGAAGGTGGTATCCCTCAGCTGGGATATGCTCAATTACCAACTTCACTCCATTTCCAAATGTATCTGAAATAGGACTTTCAGACCAGCGATAACTGTATCTTGGCATATTCCATTGCCCTCGATGCTCATCCAAAGTAAATCGAGCATCTACAAAAACAGTTTTATTGTAATGTTTATCTACACCTTTGTATGTGCCGGTTTTAAGATCGAAATCAATGCTCAAAAATGCATTTGATATGGAGATGGTTTCATCGAGTTGCTGAACCACAACATTCCTTGCTGAAAGGGCAATTGAAAGGGGGATCATGAACAGTAAAGCTGCGATAATCATTAATTTTTTCATCAGGTTATTGTTTATATAGTTTAAAGAGTTTGTTAAGCATGATCGCTATTTTTCTTGCTTTTTCTGTTGCTTAGTTGGGTCATGCTTTCTATTGATAATCGTGTTTTTAGTACTATCAATTGGAAGGTATATAGCAAAGTGCTCATTTATAGTTTTATATAATGGCATAAGCTTTATGTCATCGCCTGATTGGCTCTTCATTTTAAAAAACAAATTTTTGGCATCAGTCACTTCAATGTTCTCGGGAAATATTTTTGAATTGAAAGCTATATTCGGAACATCAACCTTTGGTCCATTGTAAGGTTCGAAAAGGGATCTTGGTTTTTCATCTTTTTCTCCGTCAAACGCACCTACAAGAACAAGTGGTCCATAACCGAAGGCCACATTATTATTGGTTGTTGGCAAAAGAGAATACCAGAGTTGAGGTACAAAGGAAATATCTATTTTATCTCCGCTATGCCAAACTCTTTCCAACATAAGATATGAGTCAGCAGCTGATTTGGATTCAATTGTTTTGCCATTAAGTTTTACTGTATAATCATCGCTAGTCCAAGAAGGAATACGGATGGCGAGTTTCATGTTTAAGAGCTTATCACAAATAACTTTTATATTCAGTTCTTTGCCATCAGGCATAGTAGTCTCCTGAATCAATTTGAATCCTTCTTTTTCATAATTTAATTCAGAAGGTACGAATTGGTTAATATATAAACAGTTATCTTCAACAGCATAAATATATTCAGCTATGCGCGAAAAGTTCTCCATACCTGTACCCGTGCAACACCAAAAGGATGAATCAGGTGTCGACCAGGTTCTATTGTATCCGGGAGCGGTAGGAAGATGATACGTAGACATGCCAGTAATGGGGTTTTGGCTTGGAAGTATTGAGTTAGTAAGTCCTTTTTCTATATAATCCTGGTACTTAATATCTTTGCTCCAACCCCATAAGTGACTGCTAAGTTTAAGCATGTTATAGGTACAACAGCATTCCTGTGCATGGTGACTCAACTCTAAATGTAATTGATTGGGATCTGCATTCCAACCATCATTACTGCTCGTTCCTCCGGTTACGAAAGTCCGTCCATCTATTACTTGTCTCCAGAATAGTTCCGAAACTTGCCTTTTCTTGACATCGCCTGTCGCTTCATATTCTATGGCAGCACCTACGATACTTGGAATAAAGGCATTGGTATGCCATCCTTTCAAATTCTCTCTTCCCTGCTCCAAAGGCTCAAAATAGGTGTTTTGGTAAAAGTAGGGTGCTAAATCACGACTGATAGTATCGCCAGTTGCAGCATATATGTCCCATAATACTTCATTCATCCCACCCTGTTCTGTCAGGTATAGAGCTTTTTGAAAATGTTCCATTCCCAATGGTTTTGTTCTGGAATAAATATAATGTACATAATCTATGGTTGTAGTAAGCGCAAGCGAATCTCCACAGTATACATAACAATCAAATAAACCAGCCAAGATTTTGTGAATGGTATAATATGGAGCCCAAACTTCTTCAAGGTTTTCCAACCTGTCAAGATATTCTTCAGGAAAAGCACTTACATAGCCAGTTCCCATATTTGATTGACAACGATTTAATTCTTTAACGATATAAAAACATCGAGCATAAAGTGTACTGTCATTGGTCAACCTAGCCATTCTTGAAATTGCTGACAGATAGTGTCCAAGTGAATGTCCTCGCAATTCACGAGTTCCCAACTCCCAACCTCCATATTCCTTAGCATCGCTTTCCAAACCAGCGGTTTTTTTGAAGTGATAAAGCAGCCGGTCAGGATCAAGGGAACGAAGATATTGTCTTTCCAGTTCCATAGCATCATACCATGGGCCTCCTGTTATACTGACCATATCAATGGTGGGGGCAGAAAGTTCAACCTTCACTCCTTCTTCATGAGAGCATTGAAAGAAAATTAGGGATAGAAATAAAATCTGAAATAAATAAATTGCTGTTTTCATAGTTATTCGTTTTTACCATTTACCTATACTACCCACTAACTCAAATGCAGTAGAAAGGATATGTCTTATTTAATATATACCCAGGCATTAGCCGAATAGGGTGCAAGACTGGCGTCGAGACTATTCTTTAAAACTTTAATTTTTTCCTCCTTACTCTTGATTTTATGAATATTATCAGGGGAGTTAAAATCATCCAGAGCCTCAGCATAAACTAAATAATGCGTCTTAATCGGATCAAATCGTGTGTT
>CAYXQX010000204.1:0-6950 GCA_964467485.1 uncultured Porphyromonadaceae bacterium
GGTTTTTTCATAGTACCGTTTTGAAAACGTAAGAGCCAGGCTTAGCTTCCAGTATCCTGCCGGTTTTAGTTTGCCCTACAGTAGTTACTTCAGATTGACTGCCTAGATCAGCATCATTAAGAAGTAGTTTCATTCCCTTCTCGATAGGAATAATAATTTGAGCACTTGTGTTTGGAGGAATAGTCACCTTGAGCTCAAGGCCCTGACCTACTCTCTTCCATTCTGATACTATTTTACCATATACTGTGTTGAGTTCTGATTTGGCAAATTGAAGCTCCTCACCAGGAACAGGAGCAATCAGGATTTTTTTATATCCTGCTTGCAAAGGGCTGATCCCGGCAATGCGTTCATACATCCACTGACCAATAGCACCATAGGCATAATGGTTAAAGGAATTCATGCGAGCATCCCCAAAACCATTATCATGACTATAACTATTCCATCGTTCCCACATGGTTGTTGAGCCCTGATTTATTGAATAAAACCATGAAGGATAAGTTTCCTTAAAAAGTATCTTGTACATCAAATCCGTTTGAGCATATTTATCGAGCACAGGTGCAAGAAGCGGCGTGCCTAGAAATCCGGTACGAAGATGATTATCAGCCTCTTCAATCTTATCAAGCAAGTGAGGCAAAACTTTTTTAGCCATATCCTCCGATACAAGATCAAATCCTAAAGCCATTAAATATCCTGTTTGTGTTTCATTCTTGGTAGTTAGTTTTCCTTCACTATCAAGGAACTCCTTTTCAAATGCTGTCCGCACGGAATCACGCAGAGCCTTTAAACTTTCAACATCCTTTGAATATCCAAGTACACGGGCAACTTTCATCGTTAAGTCAATTGAGCGTGCATAATAGGCTGTACCTATCAGGTCGTTGGGCGTATCACCTCCATTGCGACTACTTGTTGCAAAGGGCTGAAGCCAGTCGCCAAAGGAATTAACATTGGCGATATGGTTTTTAGCTTTCGACGTGTAATAGCCAACCAGACCTTTCATCATTTCATAATTCTCATCCAGAACATTTGTATCACCCGTTCGGAAATATATTTCCCAGGGGATCACGGTGGCTGCATCAGCCCAACCTGAGCTAAAGCTTTTTCCCAGGATATTCGGAACTACGAAAGGAATGCTCCCATCCTCACCCTGCTCCTCCCTCATACTCTCCAACCAGCTGGTCCAAAAAGCATGCACATCGCAATTGAAAATTGATGTTGGAGCAAAAACCTGCGCATCTCCCGTCCATCCAAGTCTCTCATCGCGCTGCGGACAGTCAGTAGGTATATCAAAGAAATTGCCTCTTAAACCCCAGTTAATATTCTCCTGTAGCTTGTTCAACTTGTCGTGAGAAGATTTAAAATATCCTGATGTATCAAAATCTGAATATTGCACCAAGCCTGTGACCCAGGATTTTTCGGGTTTAAAACTTTCATCAAAACCACTGAGCTCAACATACCTGAATCCGTGGAAAGTAAATTTAGGATACCAGCTAATCTCGCCGTCAGCAGCAGGGATATAATAATCTGTTGAAACAGCCGTACGATAATTGGCTGTGTACAATCTGCCATCCTTCTCCAACATCTCGGCAAAACGGATGGTGACTTTTTGATTCTTTTTTACAGGAATTCTGATTTCAGGATTACCCACCATATTCTGGCCCAGATCAAAAACTATTCTACCCTTTTCAGGCTCTGAAATGCTTTTGACCGACAGTCGGGTTTTTTCTCTAACTGCAGAATGACGTTTAGGTACCAGCTTAGTTCCTGTATCTAAAGCACTTGTCACCACAGCAGACCAGTTATCTGCATTATATCCGGAACGACTCCATCCCGGTATTTCCATATTGACATCATAAATTTCACCATCATAAATACCCGAAAAGCGGATGGGGCCATTTCTTGTTCCTGTCCATTCAGAATCAGAACATATACTTTCCTTCTTGCCGTTTTTATAAGTAATCTCCAATTGATAAATCAACTTAGGTACCGGCTTGTTAATCCAGTGTTTCCTATTGTAACCTATCCTGCCTGAAAACCACCCTTCACCTAAAATCACACCTATCGCATTATCTCCTTTAAAGAGGTAATCTGTAACATCATAGCTCAAGGTCTCGATGCGCTTATGGTAAGGAGTCCAACCTGGAGTCATCACATCCCGACCAACTTTTTGGCCATTAAGCTGGGCTTCAAAAACTCCCTGAGATGTTATATATAAACGAGCCTGTTCAATACCTCCTGCCAACTCAAAATCTCTTCTAAGATATTGAGGTCGGATTATTGGATGTCCTTGTTCAGAAGAATCTCTCTTTACTTTAGCCAGACTAATCCATTTGGCCTGCCAGTCCTCATTGTTGAGAAGGCCCAATTCAAAATTAGCCTCTTCACTCCAGGCTGATGAGTTTCCATCCTGATCAACAAACATCACTTGCCAATAGACCTTCTGTCTGGATGTTAAAGGTGTTCCCTCGTATTTTATCCATACCGATTGGTCGGTACCTACTTCTCCACTATCCCATAAATCAGCCTTTTTTGGCAGAAACTTTGGATTGCTGGCAACAACAATTCTGTATGCAGTTTGGGATTTAACAGATTCAGAATCCGGAAGTTTCCAGGAGAAAGTGGGTTCATTATCATAAAAGCCAATAGGGTTTTCAAATCCCTCACTAACAACCAGACTCACCGGAGCTTCGGTCATTAAACTCTCATTGCTACAGGAATAGCACAAAGCCACAACAGCAGCAAAAACAGCGAAAACAAGTAAAATTTGGAATCCTGGTATAGCTCTCATGATTTCTATTTTTTTATAAGGTTAAAAGTAATAGTTACTCAAACCATTTAATAATCTTATCAGCAATTAATTCATGCCCCTTTTTATTGGGATGATTTACCTGTGACATATATTTCTTAAGTTGTTCTTTATCCTGATATAAAAATTCAAAAGCCTTGTAACTATCAACCAATCCCACGTGATTTTCCTTGGCTAATCTGATGATCTGATCACTGTGCTTCTTTAATTTATTATCGGGATTGTTATAATCAACACTTTGATCGGGAGAAGGAGTAAGAAGAATTACCTTAATTTTTTTATCCTTCGCCTTCCCGATCATCTCATTCCAGGCAGCATAAGCCTTTTCTAAGCCTGGCCCCCTGTCATTCAAACCATAATCGATAAACAACACATCAGGATTATGAATTAAAACCTCCTCTTCAAATCTCTCAGCTCCGGAAACAGAGTTCTCTCCCCCAATAGCAGTAACAATAACATTAACCACTGCATAAGGATATATGGATTTCAACTCACTAAGAAACAAATTCGGATAAGCAGATAAAGTATTAACCACCGGTGTTTTAAAAAACCCAGCCGGCACGCTATGCCCATGAAAAACAACATTGATAGTCCTGTTCTCAGGCCACTGCACCTGAAGTTCCGATTTCAACTCATTCAAGTAATTCTCAGAATCTGCTATTTGTGCTTCCATATCTTGACTATGAATAATTCCTATCAAAAGGAAGCTTATTAGAAGTAGGTTTTTCATCAGGGCATAATTATTTTTTGGGTATTATTTTGTCTAAAAGCTCTCTATTGAGTTCCTTATCAGGAGAGAACCGATCGGATTCAACATATTTCAGCATACTGTGATATAGTTGTCTGGCTTCAGGCTTATCCTGAAGATTAAGTAGGTCAATTGCACATATCAATGCGCTCCCTTTTCCATATTTTGTTTCGAAGATCATTCCGAGTTTATGGTTACGGGCAAAATTATCAATGGTCTGGACCGTCGGTTTATAATCTGCATCCGTGTCATCAAGAATTATGGGTTTGCAATTTTTCACCAAATGCCACCATTGCCAGTTACTGTGGAACTCAGTAGGGAAATGCTTTAGTAAGGGAGAGTCTGGATCACAGATAAAGCCAAGAGAGCCGGGAGCGGGTTCAATACCACGATTTATTGCTCCCTTCGCAAACATTGGGTAACACCAGAAATCAGTTTGAAAAGCGCCCTTGATACAATGATTCAGCTTATCATGATCCGGGAATATGATTGCCTTACCACCATTTTTAAGGTGCCTTTTTGTCTCTGAATCGAGTATTTCAGAGATCATTACACCCTCAGGTATACTATTATCTATTGTTTTGGGATAGACCCAGATATCATATTCGTTTTTATACTTTGTTCCTTCAAGAGCAATTTCGATTTTTAGTTTCTCAGCTTTCTTAACAGAATTCAAGGCAAAACTAATTTTTCCAATTTTCGCCAGGCCGCCTTGAGCAATTATTGCTTTCTCTATCCCTCCTTGATCCAGCAAATCTCCATTGGTATTAGTTACTCTCCAACGAACTTCAGCATTAATAAAATCATCTTTCCCATAATGGGCTACCTCAATAGCTCCGGTGAACTGTTCATTATTTGTCCATGTATATTTTTCCATTTTCAGCAATGGCACTACTTCGCTGCAGAATTGACTCCATTTCTCGGGAGTAACCAGGTTCTTCGGCTCCATAAATGCATTCAGTATCCCAACCAGGGCAGTCCCCTGTCCCGGAAAATCCTGTAAATCTAATAGCTGAAAGCCTGCAAAATCTGGAGTTCGAAGAGCGGATTCAATATCTTCCCGATAGCATATAACAGATAATTTACCAGATGCTTTTACAAAATCGTTTGATTGGTCAAGCATGTTTGCTTCTTTTAACCTTTCTTGGAATATCTCATAGTTTCTGGCCCTTGTTACGCCGGTGAATTTTGGAATTTCAGAAAAATCAGGTGAAACCTGAAACTGTCCGGTTTCGTGACCAATCACAGGTACCTGAACCTCTTTAATCGACCTGGAAAAATCCACCAAAGTGGAAGGAGGAAAGTTTTCGATGTGGGCATTAGTATAATCCCCAACAAAAAAGGATCCACGAAGGGGTAAATCGGCAGCTGTCTTAGCGCCTACCCAAAAATCATCACCTTCTGCATAGCTTGGGTCCCAATACGTATTGTTACTGCCCTGAGCGTATAATCTTCTTGGGTCGATATTCTTGAAGTGCTTCACCAATTCGAACATGGCAGGATTACGTCCAAGTTCATTCCCCAGGGTGAACATAACAAAAGAGGGATGGTTACCGAAGTATTTGAAAATAAGTTCACCTTCTTTTTCCAAATAGTCTTTCAGCGATAAATTGAATATACTCTCACCAATATCCAGATAATCAATATTATAAAGCTTCCTAACATCCTCTTCTTTCATGCTCTTATTATCCATCCCACTCCTCTTATTCGGGAGTTCAGGCTGAAGATAAACTCCAACTTCATCGGCTGCTGTCAGGGCTTCATTCGGAGGGCACCAGGAATGAAATCGCCAGTGATTTATTCCATAAGATTTCAAAAGTCTGAAATATTTCAACCAGTCCTCTTTGTTCATTGGAGGATAACCTGTTAAAGGATAATTGGCACTATCAGTTCGTCCCCTTAGAAACACTCTTTTTCCATTCAGCAGAATATGTTTTCCAACAACCTTGAATTCACGCATTCCAAAATCTACTTTCTTGGAACTCGTATAATTCAGATCTCCCGAACTAGCTGATAAACTTAAATTTAGCTCGATTAAACTTGGGTCAAATTCATCCCACAGAGGGGCTTCTTTATCAAATTCATAGATAAATTCAATCCTCTTATCTTTAACTATTCCTGATATTTTTTCCTTGTGAGTACGAAATTTTGATGGCTTCTCGGTATTCCAACTCTTAGCACTTACAAGCAATTCTCCCCCAGCTTCTTTGTCTGTGATATTTGTAATATTGACACATATTTTCACAGAGTTGTTTCCCACATCAGGATAAACTTGTACTTCATCTATCAACACAGGGTCGCTTACCTGAAGTTCGATTTTTCCAACTATCCCGTTCCAGTTTGTCTGGGTACGTTCATCAACCGCGTGGGAAGGGCCTACGGGAGGCAATTTTGCATTATCAACCAATACGGTAATTCTATGTTTTCCCGGTTTAACAGCTTTTGTAAGATCGAAATACTGAGGAGCACTCAATGTATTTTCATACCCACAGCTAATATCATCAAACCAGACATATGTATCCTTGGTCCTCTCTAAAAGTAGTTTAACATTCTTGCCCGTCCAGTTCTCTGGTATAATTACTTCTTTCTGGTACCAGGCTGCACCTTTCCAGTACCATACCCTTGACAGGCGGTCAACCGCTTTTTCATCCTTAAAAATTCCCTTTTTATTTTCATCAGTAGTCCCCGGGAGCTGAACTGAATCATTGAAGGATTTGTTAAACCAATTTTCCTGCATCCCAACATTTTCAGGGTCGAGTTGAAACTTCCATATCCCAGACAAATCTTTACTTTCATTACTAGCCTGAAATGTTTCATTGCAACTTGTTACAAACATCAGGATAATAACTGAACTGATTAAAGTTAATCTCATAGCTCTTCTTAAATTACAACCAGTATTAGGCTATTTATCATTAAGCAATAGTATTTTCTGAAAGCACATACCATAATGGCTTCCCGGTGGATCTGCGACAAACTCTTGCCCTTGCCATCCTGCTGAAAAATTCCCGGAATAAAGCAGCCACATTTGCTTTCCATCTTTGCTGATAAATTTGGATGGGATATTGACAAAGTAAGCTTGTTCTCCAAAGTCTTTCATATAGCTTATTAGTTCCCAATCTCCGTCAATCCGATCAGATTCAAGGATATAAGTATTCATTTTTGAGACCGTATTTCCCCCATCAGTCACACACATTAAATATTTTTTGAGTGGGGCATTGTAGGTAATTGTTACACAGCCCATATTGTTGTTCCATTCAAGCAATGGTTTTATTTTTTTAAAGTCCTTGGTCCAGATTGGTTCTCCATCAGAATCCTTGCCGCCATAATACTCAGATTTGGATTCGTCATTCATATTTTCAATTGATGTCTCAGCAGGAATTTCGCACCCAGCAGAAGTTA
>CAYXQX010000205.1:0-6924 GCA_964467485.1 uncultured Porphyromonadaceae bacterium
TCGTTATTCGTTACTCGTTATTCGTTACTCGTTATTCGTTACTCGTTACTCGTTATTCGTTACTCGTTATTCATAACTCATAACTCATTTTTATGAAGAAGTGCCTTTTTATTGACAGAGATGGAACCCTGGTTCGTGAGCCGGCGGATGAGCAGGTTGATTCGCTTGAGAAGATTGATTTTCTTCCGGGTGTTTTTGTCTCATTGGCCAGGATAAGGGAGTTGGGGGATTATGAGTTTGTGATGGTGACGAATCAGGATGGTCTTGGTACGGAATCGTTTCCTGAGGATGATTTTTGGCCAGCTCAAAATTTTATCCTGAAATGTCTGGAAGGAGAGGGTATCAGCTTTGACGATATACTTGTTGATCGCAGCTTTCCTGCAGAGGGTCTGGATACTAGGAAGCCTGGTATTGGAATGATGCTTTCTTACATGGATGGTTCATACGATCTGAAGAATTCTTATGTGATCGGTGACCGTCTTTCTGATCTGCAACTGGCTGTTAATCTTGGTGCGAAAAGCATTTTTATTAGTGACCCGGATTCAAGTATTCAGGAGTTTCCATCTGATACAGAAAAGAGTATTGCTTTGAAAACATCAGGATGGACTGACATTGCAGCATTTTTATGCGACAGACAGAGAAGGGCTTTTGTGGCGAGGAAAACCAAGGAGACTAGTATTGAAATTTCTTTGAATCTTGATGGAGAAGGAAAATCGGAAATTAAAACCGGGCTTGGTTTTTTTGATCATATGCTGGAGCAGATAGCCAGACATGGCGGGATGGATCTGAATGTTAGGGCTAATGGAGATTTGCACATTGATGAGCACCATACGGTGGAGGATACAGCTATTGTTTTGGGTGAGGCTATTTTGCAAGCCCTGGGTGATAAAAAGGGGATATCCAGATATGGTTTTGTAGTCCCGATGGACGATTCGCAGGCGAAAGTTGTTCTGGATTTTGGTGGTCGGCCATGGTTTATCTGGGATGCTGAATTTAAGAGGGAGAAGGTTGGTGATTTTCCGACTGAATTATTTTCTCATTTTTTTAAGTCTTTTTCTGATGCAGCTGCCTGTAATCTTCATATTGAGGCAAGCGGGGACAATGAGCACCATAAAATTGAGGCTATTTTCAAAGCATTTGCCAGGGCTATCAGGATGGGGATTAAGAAGATTGATGACCAGTTACCAAGTACGAAAGGGGTTTTATAATGAGGCCGGAAGTAGCTATAATAAAATATAATGCGGGTAATATCGGATCTGTGGCTAATGCCATGAAGAGGATAGGTGTTGAAGCGGTGGTTACCGATGATGTTGAGATTATCAGAAATTCGAAAAAAGTAATTTTCCCGGGTGTAGGTGAGGCGAGTACTACGATGAACTATCTTCAGGAAAAGGGTTTTGATATCCTGATAAAATCACTGGAGCAACCTGTGCTTGGTATTTGTCTTGGTATGCAGCTTATGTGCGCCCATTCAGAAGAGGGGGATACAAAAGGCTTAGGGATTTTCGAGGAGAAGGTGAAGCTTTTCAGAATAGGTGAGAAGGTTCCTCATATGGGTTGGAATAACATTGAGCTGGGGGATGACCCTCTTTTAAGGGGTTTGAATGATCCTGCTCATTTCTATTTTGTCCATTCCTATTATTGTGAAATCGGATTATCAACTCGAGCTGAGTGCTCTTATGAAATTCCATTTTCCGCCTATTTGCAAAAGGATAATTTTTATGCAGTTCAGTTCCATCCTGAGAAGAGCGGACCTCTTGGAGCTGTTTTACTTAAAAACTTTATTGAATTATGATAGACCTGATACCCGCCATTGATTTAATTGATGGTTCCTGTGTTCGCCTTGTTGAGGGTGATTTTAGTAGAAAAACAGATTATGGAAAGGATCCTGTTGAGATGGCTGTTTTTTTTGCTGATGCAGGATTCAAAAGACTTCACGTTGTGGATCTTGATGGTGCCAGAACTGGCAGTCCTGTACATATTCCTTTGTTAGCTGAAATGGCAAAAGAATCTCGACTGAATATTGATTTTGGCGGAGGAGTTAGGGAGGCTCAGCAGATTGAGGATATATTGAAAGCAGGTGCAAAGCAGGTTAGTTTGGGAAGTATTGCAGTGAAGGAACCTAATGTTGTTGAAAGCTGGATTAAAGGTTTTGGGCCTGATGTTATTTTCCTTGGGGCCGACTTAAAGGAGGGAAAAATTGCTACACATGCGTGGTCGGAAATAAGTGATTACGGAATTATTGAATATCTTGAGTTTTGGATTACCAGGGGCATTACAAGGGTATTTTGCACTGATGTTAGTAAAGATGGCAAATTATCAGGTCCGGCTTTGGAGTTATACATCAGGATAAAAAAGAATTTTCCTGATTTATACCTTACGGCATCGGGTGGTGTTGCTGTAGTAGATGACATAAGGGCACTTGAAGATGCCGGGATAGATGCGGTAATATTTGGGAAGGCTTTCTATGAGGGCAAAATCAGGATAAATGAATTAAATATATGGTTGTAATATGTTGGCTAAGAGAATAATTCCGTGTTTGGACATTAGAAATGGGACCACGGTTAAAGGTGTGAATTTTGTTGGGATCCGTGAGGTAGGTGATCCTGTGGAGCTGGCTGCCAGGTATGTGGAGGAGGGTGCTGATGAATTGGTGTTTTTGGATATCACAGCTAGTCATGAAGGCAGAAAGACCATGCTTGATTTAGTACGAAGGATCGCGCGTGACATTAATATTCCCTTTACTATTGGCGGTGGGATAAATGATTTTTCAGATGCTGATAAGTTGCTTGCTGCAGGTGCTGATAAGATTTCCGTTAATTCTGCTGCCGTTAAGAACCCCGAATTGATCAGTCAGCTAGCCAGGGGTTTTGGTAGTCAGTTTGTTGTGCTGGCTATCGATGCCAAGCAGGAGGTTGATACATGGACTGTATATGTTCATGGTGGTCGGATCTCAGTGAACAGAACTTTGTTTGAGTGGGCCAGAGAAGGGCAGGAAAGAGGATGTGGGGAGATATTGTTTACTAGCATGAATCACGACGGGACAAAAAATGGATTTGCTAATCAGTCACTTAGGAAGCTGTCTGAAGAACTAAGTATTCCTGTTATTGCCTCCGGGGGTGCTGGAAGTGTTCAGGATTTTGTTGACGTATTTGAGATTGGGAAGGCCGATGCTGCTTTGGCTGCGAGTGTATTTCATTTTGGCGAAATACCCATTCCTCAGTTAAAGAGGCAACTGGCCTTGGCTGGGATACCTGTTAGGGAAACTATTACTCCCATTTAAAAAAGTTATAATAATAAAATATTGTTAAGAATATTAATACGATAGATTATGCAGAAAGTAGATTTTGAAAAAGGAAATGGTTTGGTGCCTGTGATTATTCAGGATGATCAAACATTGAAAGTTCTCATGCTTGGGTATATGAATGAGGAGGCTTGGGTAAAGACTAATGAAACAGGGCTGGTTACTTTTTTCAGTCGTTCCAGAAAAACTCTTTGGACGAAGGGTGAGACCAGTGGGAATTTTTTGACAGTTAAGGAGTATATGATTGATTGTGATAATGATACTATCCTGATTTTAGCCAGGCCGAAGGGCCCGGTTTGCCACAAAGGATCGGATACATGTTTTAATCAGGTTAATAAATCGAATTTATACTTCCTGGAGTATCTGCAGGATCTGATTGATGACAGAAAGCTTAAGATGCCTGCGGGATCTTACACCACCAAATTATTTAACAAGGGTGTAGGGCGTATTGCGCAGAAAGTAGGAGAGGAAGCTGTGGAAACTGTTATTGAGGCTATGGGTGATAATGACGAACTATTCTTAAATGAAGGGGCTGATCTTCTTTATCATATAATCGTTTTGCTTACTCAAAAAGGCTATGGTATACAGGACGTTGTTGAAGTTCTGGCCTCACGGCACAAATAGAAAAAAGGCTTCATCTTTCGAATCAGCCTTAAAATCATTTGGGAGTATATATGGAAGAAAATGATGTTTTGCTTTGAAAAGGTTGGCCCAACTAAAGTGCGCTAGTCCGTTGAAAAGTGTGAATCTTTTTGCTAACGGTGTCCCCCTTGCCGTTTTGCTTGTTTCACGATTTCTGGTTCAGCCAAACCTCTCTTCGTTAATTCTGGTTTTAGCTACACTCGTCGGGCCAACCGATTACCCTTGTCTTTCCGTATTAAAAGTAAAGTAAGATTTTGTAATTATCAATAGATCAGTAGGTTAATTGTGCTTTAAGTTGTTAATGCAGTTGTTTGACAACATAAATGCGTTAATATTGTTTATAAATGACGGGGATATACGTTATGTAAAAATTAACATATGCAAAAAGTTATATCTTTGGATTTTATTATGAGTAGGATAGAGTGTTTATATTGTGATATTTTCAAAAATATTGAATACATAAAAGACTTATAGCTAGATGGATAAGAAATATAGTACTCTGCAGGAGATGCTAATAAACAGTTTTAGCGCTTATAAAAATGAGCCAGCTTTGGGTTATGTCGATGGTTTGGATATGACCTATGGCGAGATTCAAAAAGAAGTACAGCAACAGATTTTCAGGCTGGCTAAAATGGGTATCAAGTCGGGGGATAAGGTGGCTATTGTTGGTGCCAATTCGATAAATTGGGTTGTCTCTTATTTTTCGATTTTGTCGATGGGTGCTGTTGCGGTACCCATTTTACCTGATTTTACTTCTGATGAAATCTCCAATGTTTTGCTTCATTCCGAATCACGACTTGTTTTTGTCTCAGGAAAGCTGGTGAGCAAGATTAATGAAAAGGCCAAAGCTGCTCTGAGCAGCATGATCCTACTTGATAACATGGGTGACTTGGATAAAGGTTCCCCGACTATTGATGTGAAATCGGTGGAAGCTTATTCTCCCATGGGAAGCTTGTCTGTTGATCATTTTGAAGTTAAACCGGATGATTTGGCTTCAATTATTTACACTTCAGGGACAACCGGAAGCTCAAAGGGAGTAATGCTTAGTCATAAAAACCTGAGTGTCAATGTTCATCAGTGTGCTGAGGTTGAGCCTTTGCAAAATGGGGAGGTATTTCTATCCATGCTTCCATTATCCCATACTCTTGAAAATACGGGAGGGTTGATGCTTCCATTTTCTTATGGAGGTTTGGTGAAGTATCTCACGAAACCCCCAACTCCTTCTGTTTTGATACCAGCATTGAAAAAGGTTAGACCAACCTATTTAATGACTGTTCCTCTTGTGATTGAGAAAATATTTAAGCTTCAGATTAAGAGTAAATTTAATAAGAGTCCGGTTCTCAGGAAGGTATACCGAATTCCTGTTTTCAGGAAGATTCTTCACAAGATGGCAGGTAAGAAGTTGTATGAAACATTTGGTGGACGGCTTAAATTTTATGGAATCGGTGGGGCCAAGCTTGATGCATCCACAGAAAGATTTTTAGTTGAAGGAAAAATACCCTATGCCATTGGTTACGGTCTTACTGAGACTGCTCCCTTTGCTTGTGGCGATGGAGTGAAGCATACACGTTTTCAATCTACAGGCCGACCGGTTCAGTCGATTGAGATGAGAATAAATAATCCAGACCCAAAGACCGGGGAAGGAGAAATTTGGGTGAAAGGTGAGAATGTTATGAAGGGGTATTATAAAGAGCCTGAAATGACGGCAAAAGTTCTTTCAAAGGACGGATGGTTTAGGACGGGTGACCTCGGCTTATTGGATAAAGAGAACTATCTATATATTAAGGGCAGGATAAAGAGTGTAATTGTGGGATCATCAGGAGAAAACATTTATCCCGAGGAGATTGAGTCGGTTATAAATCGCTTTCAGCATGTTTTAGAATCTGTTGTTGTAGAGCGAAAAGGAAAATTGATTGCTTTGGTCCATTTCAATATTGATGAGCTTGAGGGTCAGTTCAGGCATATGAAAGAGGAAGCCATCAAACATGTGGAAGCAAAGAAAGAGGAGGCCATAAAGCATGTGGAAGCAAAGAAAGAAGAGCTCTTACTTGAACTGAGAGAATTCGTTAACAGCAAGGTTAATAGTTTTTCAAGAATACAACTTGCAGTATTTCAGGTTGATCCTTTTGAGAAAACTGCTACGAAAAAGATTAAGAGATACCTTTATAAATAGTTGCGGGTTGCGGGTTGCGAGTTACGGGTTAAAAAAACTCTCTCCCGCGATTTTTGGTTGCAGGAGAGAGTTTTTCTCTATATCTCAGGATATTTGGTGACGCAATCTATCCTTCAATAATTACGATTTTTTGAATCTTGTCGCCCGCTTGGATTTCGTCAATCACTTCCAGCCCTTCAACTACTTTTCCGAAGCAAGTATGGTTTCCGTCGAGATGAGCAGTATTATTACGGCTGTGGCAAATGAAAAATTGTGATCCACCGGTATTTCGTCCTGCATGGGCCATTGAAAGAACTCCCCGATCGTGGTATTGGTTGTTGCCATCAAGCTCACAATCGATACTATAACCTGGTCCACCTGCACCTGTTCCATCAGGACACCCGCCCTGGATAACAAAGTCGGGGATTACTCTATGGAAGGTCAATCCATCGTAAAAACCTTTTTCTGATAGTTTAACAAAATTGTCCACTGTGTTTGGAGCATCTTCTGCATAAAACTGGACCTTCATTAGTCCTTTGTCGGTATGAATTTCTGCTGTTTCCATTTTATATATGTTTTTTTAAAAAGATGGGCAAATCTACATTTTCTCTCTGATTAGACGAAATTACATTTCAATGATAGAGATTATTGAATCTTTGACTTTGCGGTCGAGTTCAAATTTGATATCGGTATTAAATTTTATTTGGTTGAATTTTTCCCTTGACAGGCGGTATTGTGCATTTTCTCCTTTGACGTGTTGATTGATATTGACCCGATATTGCACCTCCTTATATTTTTGCAAAAGCTTAAGTTGTTCCGGGCGTGT
>CAYXQX010000206.1:0-6913 GCA_964467485.1 uncultured Porphyromonadaceae bacterium
GAGTAATGAACCATAATTATTATTTGTACAACAAGCCGGATGATGGCAAGTTGAATTGGATCCCATGGGATAATAATGAAGCCTTACAGGCTGGAAAGCAGGGAGGTGCATTGAGCCTGTCATTAGGTGAAGTTGGTAGTAATTGGCCTCTAATCAGTTATTTGATTGATGTAGATGAATATCAGAAATTGTATAAAACTTATATGCGTCGGTTTATTGAAGATGTTTTTGTGCCTGCCGATATGATTTCAGCCTACTCAGCTTATTATGATCTAATAAAAGAATACGCTGATGCTGAGGAGAATGGGTATACTTATCTTCGTTATGTTTCTGAATTTGATAGCGCGGTTGAAACTTTAAAGTCGCATGTTCAATCCCGAAATAATGCAGTAATTAGTTATTTAGGGAATTAAATAGAGTAGGGTATAAAGGCTGAAATTACTTACTTTGAAGTCGTAATGGAAAAGAATAAAATTCTAAAATTTTACGAAGCTGCACTTCTGATTCTGGTATGGGTGGTCCTCATAGCATCACCTGTATTTTTCAGGAATGATGATTATCTGGATTGGAAAGAGCTTTTTAAGCCTTTTGAAACCATTGGCCCGCTATTTTTGATTTTCCTATTGAATCGGTTTGTGCTAGTGCCTCAGTTGTTATTTAAGAAGAAGAGTCTTGCTTATTTTCTTTCAATAGCCGGATTAATTGTTCTCTTCACTTTTGGATCATATTTGGTATCCTCTAACTCGGTAAAAGGGATGCCTCCGCCTCGATCGGAGGATCTGCGCAGACATCCTCCTTCTGATCGATTTGATATTGAAGCAGCTGAACACCCTTTTGACGACCCCGGCAGAAGACCCGTTCCGCCTTATGCTAATTTTTTGATTTTCTCAATATTATTAATTGGTTTTGATACAGGCTTGAGAGGGTCATTCAGATTAGCAGAGACAGAAAGGAAAAAGGCAAAACTTGAAACAGAGAATGTAGGTAGCCAGCTGGCATTTCTTCGAAACCAGATTAGTCCACATTTTTTCATGAATACGCTTAACAATATCCATTCGCTAATTGATATTGACACCGACGAGGCGAAAGAATCAATAATTCGCCTTTCCAAGCTGATGCGGCATTTATTGTATGATTCGGATATAGAGAGAATTCCGATTCAAAAAGAAATAGATTTTATCAGGAATTATGTTGATCTAATGAAACTACGGTATTCAGAAAAGGTTAAAATAAACCTTATGCTTCCCAGTCAAATGCCGGATAAATTGATCCCACCACTTTTATTTACATCTTTTTTGGATAATGCTTTTAAGCATGGGGTCAGCTATCAGCAGGATTCATTCATTATTATTGCTATAACTATCGTTGAAAATAGCTTGGTTTTTGAGGTAAGGAACAGCATGTCGCCAAAGGAAAATCAGGATAAATCATCAGGAATTGGAATGGAAAATTCCAGAAGAAGGTTAGACTTGATATACAAAGACCAATATAGCCTGGATTTGAAAGAGCAAGCTGAGTCATACTATGTAAAACTAACTATCCCCTTATGATCACTTGTATTGCCATAGATGATGAACCCTTGGCGCTTAAGCAGATAGCTGCCTATATTGAGAAAACACCTTTTTTGGAATTGGCGGGGCAATTTGAAAGTGCTTTACAGGCGATTCCTTTTTTACAGGAAAATGGTATTGATCTGATGTATCTTGACATCAATATGCCTGATCTGAGCGGGATGGATTTTATTAAGTCGCAGAGTAATCCTCCCAAAGTAATCTTCACCACAGCCTATAGTGAGTACGCTATTGAGGGGTTTAAGGTGGATGCCGTAGATTATTTATTAAAACCAATCTCTTATCCTGATTTTCTCAAGGCATCAGAAAAAGCCAGGGAGAGGCTCAGTCCTGCTGGTGATGAAAATGCTCATGTTGAGAGCAATGACAAGTTCCTGTTCATCAAATCAGAATATAAAATTCTGCGAATTAATTTGTCGGAAATAAAGTATATTGAAGGGATGAGGGAATATCTCCGGATACATCTGGAGAATCAAAAACCCATTATGGCCCTGATGAGCATGAATAAGATGGAGGGTTTTCTGCCCGATAATCATTTCATGAGGGTTCATCGTTCTTTTATTGTTAATCTGGATAAGATAAGCACTGTTGAGAGGAATAGGATAGTTTTTGATAGTGATGTATATATTCCTGTTAGTGAACAGTATAAGGCGCAGTTCCAGGATTATTTGAATGAGAATTTTTTGAAATAAGAAACCGTTACACCGTTACACCGTTACACCGTTACACCGTTACTCCGTTACACCGTTACTCCGTTACACCGTTACTTTGTTACTCCGTTTAAGTGATAAGTAATTAGTTTATTCCTTCCTTATCATCTATTGTAATGCAAACTCATAACCCTGATTTGGGGCTAAAATTTCGAGCTAATTTGCAAATTTTGTGTTTAATGCGTTCACCCTAATATTCGTATCTTGAAGAATTATGAAAAATCTAACTCTTCTCTTTTTTGCCATTCTTCTATTCACGCATTGCACTACTCAAAAGAAACCAAATGTAATCATCATTTACACAGATGATCAGGGTACTCTAGATGCTAAATGTTATGGTGCTGAGGATCTGTACACCCCTAATATCGACCAGTTTGCGGAGAGTGGGATTCTATTTACACAGGCCTATGCTCAAACAGTTTGTTGTCCGAGCAGGGCAGCAATACTCACTGGCAGACATCCTCAAAGATCAGGTATTAACAACTGGACCCAGAATGATGCTCATGCTAAAAAGAAGGGGGTAAATATGCCCTTAGAGGAAATTACCATTGCCGAGGTCTTAAGAGGCAATGGTTATGTAACCGGGATATTTGGTAAATGGCACCTTGGGGGGGCAATAGAAAATGGTCCTCTTGAGCAGGGCTTTGATGAGTTTTTTGGTTTCAGAGGTGGTTTTATCGATAATTACACACATTATTTTCTTCATGGAATGGGTTTTCATGATCTATGGGACAACAAGGAAGAGATCTTTGAACGTGGTAAATACTTCCCGGCATTGATGACAGAAAAGGCTATTGAGTTCATCGAAAAGCACAAAGATGAGCCTTTCTTTATGTATGCTGCTTTCAACCTTCCGCACTATCCGGAGCAAGCCGATTCTCTTTTCCTACACTCTTATGATCATTTAGATGAGCCTCGAAGATCATATGCCCAGGTAGTTACGGCTGTTGACGGCAGAATAGGCCAGATAGTCGAAAAACTGCAAGATCTTGATATTTATGATAATACAGCGATATTCTACATGAGCGATAATGGTCATTCTACAGAAGAAACCATGATAAGGTTTGATAATCATAATAGCGGTATTCCAAAAGGAACGAATTATTGTGCAAATGGTGGAGGTGGTTATACCGGTAAGTGGAGAGGTGCAAAGGGTAGTTTTCTTGAAGGAGGTATAAGGGTTCCGGCAATAATATCATATCCTGATTTGATTAAGGGTGGACAAAAACGGGATCAGATAATATCAGGACTGGATATTCTGCCTACCATCTGTGAGATTACCGGAAGTGATTTGCCGGAATGTGATTTAGATGGCTACAGTCTTGTGCCAATTTTTAAATCTAAAAAAGCATCCTCCCAGCATGATATTCTTTATTTCCAGTGGGAAGATCAATGGTCGGTTAGAGAGGGAAGGTGGAAATTAATTGTGAAAGGGATGGATACCACCGGTAGATTCTCAAACCACCCTGAAAAAGAGGAAAATATGGAATCTCCATATCTGGCAAATCTTGAGGATGAAAACCCGGAAGAAGTAAACTATGCAGCTGAACATCCTGAAATAGTTGAGAGGCTTACAAAATTACATGAAAAGTGGGCAGCAGAGGTATTTAGCCAATTGTCAATTGGTCAATTAGCCAATTAGTCAATGGGTCAATCAGTCAATGGGGCAATATTTAATTTTTTATCATGATTCGTAGATTTCTATTTGTACTTTTAATTAGCATATGTACCATTGGTGCAATAGCGCAACCTGAAACGCTTAAAGAATCTGTACGTGTTGGCCAACTTAGTCTTAGTTATAATATTGAGACTAGAGCATTTGAACTGTTTGATGTTCACGAAGGTCTTCTTTTATCAGTGGGTATTTTTACCAGGACTCAGGGTGAAGAAACTATCTCTTCTAATGATCATAGATTAGAACCCATTATCAGCAAAAGTGACGCCGGCCTTCTTATTGTGGAATTTCATAATAGTCTGATAATAAAAGCACAGTTAAATGGTGATGATCACCTGACTTTTTCGAGTAAGGGATCAGGAAATGAAAAAGTATACTTTTCTGCCCGTGCTCCCTTATCAGACAGGACTCTGGGGTGTATTCTTCAAAACCAGAAGGAGAATGATCAGAATACAGTAGTCCAAACTCTGGGGATCCAGGATGTTCCCGGACTTACTTCAATTTTCGATCCCGTAAGAGATTTAGCTATTCAGCTTGATTCTGAAGGTAATGCGAATTGGGAGCACAATTATCAATGGCAGTTGAATGCGTCAGCTAAAGTTGGACAAGAGATTATTTCCATTCGTTTTCTACGTCATTATTATCGAGATACACTGGGGGTTACATATTATGCACCGATCAAGAAAAGGTCGTATTTCCAGAAGGCTCTTGCTCTGGCCATTACCTGGGTTGGGATAGAAGGGAAATTCAACAGGCCGGATTTCTCCCAGCGTAAAGAATGGTTATACCCGAATATCGACTGGGTATCAGAAAATCTTCTACCCTATGCTGGTGAGATGATATTCCAGTTGGATGATAATTATCCCATAGATGACCCTCAGTATATGCGGGATATCTCTGATTATATCCGAAGCAGGGATCTGATTCCCGGAATTTGGATAGCTCCCTTTGGGGTTGCACCATATGAGGAGGCAGCGAAACACCCGGATTGGTTTATACATAAGGCTGATGGAACTCCCATAAGCACTTTTTCCGGTTTAAGTTATGATGATATACGGCATTATAATTCAGCTGTTTTGAATGTTAATAGTAAGGATGGTGTGGAGAAGTGGTATGCAGGTTTTTTAAAGCAGGTGAACCATGAATGGAATTTTGATTATTTCAAGGTTGATGGGATACCGGCTGCCCTGACTGTTTACAAGCAATCAGTTGATGGAGGAGGAGTTGAAGGTGTACGGAGGGGATTACAGATATTCCGTGAGGTTGTTGGTCGGGATAAATATATAAACACTTGCTGGGGCTTGCCGATTGAGGTAATCGACATAGTGAACGGATCGAGGGTAGGAGGGGATACCGAACAAGAAAACCAGGTTGTTAGTCGGGTTGCAGTTAAGCAGAATTACCTAAATAATGTTGCCTGGTACAGCGACCCTGATGGTGCCGCAAATATGTATGCCTCAACAGCTGCGAGGGCGCGTTTAAATTTCCAGGGGAGATCACTACTCGGACAGCCTTATGTGACCGATGACAACTGGACTAAGGTGCCTGAGGAGATCCTTTTTGTATGGCAGAGGACACTGCCAACTATAGAAAGTTTTCCGACAAATCTTTATAAAATATCCGATCCTGAGAAATATGATCACTTTGATCTTAAGATAAAGAGAGATTGGGGAGAGTGGGATATTGTCAGTTTGAATAACTACGAGAACAAGCCTCGTCGCTTGAGCTTAGACCTTGGGCGCCTGCCATTAAGCTCAGAGGAGGTTTATGTATATGATTTCTGGAACCAGAAGTATATGGGAGTACATCCATCAGATGCAATGATCCCGAGGAATCTGGAGGCTATAGATGCCCAGTGTTACAGTGTTGTTCCTGTTCAGGCTGATCGTCCTGTTCTGATATCCACCAGCAGACATTACACGCAGGGAGGCATTGATTTAGTTGATGTTAAGCAGTGGAAAGTGGAGGGAGAGGATGCCTGGTTTCTGCATGGCCAATCAGACCATCTGGTTGCAGGAGATCCTTATGAAATTGTATTTGTAGGTAATGGATATAAATTGGACAAGGCCTTTGTTACCGGAGGAAGTGTTGAATATGAGAATAACAAATTTGGAATATGCAGGCTGAAAGTAATGCCTGAAGGATCTGAAATAGAGTGGAGATTAGTTTTCTATCCTGATGAAAAAGAAATAGAAGATGTAGTTCTTGATCTTCCTGAACTTGGACCTATTTATGAAAACATAGCCGGGCAGGCCAGGGCATCTGCATCAAGTATATATTTCTGGGGTGATCAGAATGGCTATGGCAGGCCTGAGGGGGTTAATGACGGTCGCACGTTCAGGGCCTGGGAAGCAGGAGAGGGGGAAACATCAGGATGGATTGAATTGATTTGGGAGAAGCCGGTAACCTTCAAGCGGATTGTAATAGACGAATGGCAGGAGAGTGGGGGTGAGATACAGTCGTGGGAGCTTGAAGTTGGTCATAAAAAAAGCGAATACACACCAAGAGGTAAGAAAGAGCCAATTGTGACCTATGATCCCGGTAAAGAAGTGATGAAAACGATTGTCGAGGGTGAAAGTATTGGTCGTAATTATGTGATTGAACTGGATAAAGCTATTACTGTTAATGCATTGATATTGAAGATTCTCAAGGCAAGTGAAAGGCCTGGAGTTTGGGAGATTATTGTAAATTAGTAGAATTGTAGATCAGTAGATTGGGGGATTAGGCAAAAAGATCTCAAAAGCATGTAGGGACGGAGCTTTGTGCCCATCATTTCTAACTTTTTATAAAATCATGTGGATAATTTTGCATACGATTTTGAAAAGTTAAAACAGACTCTTTCTTAATTATACCATCATCGATATTAATGGCCTTTTGAATTGTAGGATTTTTCATCCAACTATTACGACCTTCTAAAATTGTTGGTAAATAAACAATTAGTGCTGCAGATATTGACC
>CAYXQX010000207.1:0-5507 GCA_964467485.1 uncultured Porphyromonadaceae bacterium
CCAACATGTTCAACCAGACTTACCCACTCATCATTATTTGGGATATACCAACCAGGCGGACAAACACCCTGGTTTTTCTCACGATAAACATAATCCATCGCTTCTCCATAATTATAATATCCACTATTAATATCCAGATTTTCAAAATCAGTTTTCCCATACCTCTCAATAATCCCATTATCTGTTTGTATTGCTTTTTCCCACATAGAAATCCACTTTCCATGATGCAGGTCCTCCCCCAACCACCAAATAGAATCTATAAGAACGGTTGAGTATTCTTCACCATCTCGAGCATCAACCATCAAACCCCTCAAATTCAGCAAAGTAGCCCCAGCCTGTCTTTTACTAATTGAAGTATTTCCACTATTATCACGAACTTGTAAACAGACAGAATAGGTTCGCTTTTCAGAAAAATAGTGCTTTACTACGGGTTGAAAAGACCATTCAGTATCCCAGTTATCATCATCTTCAAAGTCCCACCTGAACTCTAATTCATGATCACGGCTCTCCAGATCACGGGATGCACTAGCATCAAATGTAAACTCCTGAGAATAATGCCCAATTCTAGGTGATACTTCAAAATTGGCTATTGGATCTTCATCTTTCTCACATGAAAATGCTCCAAGAAGAATGATTAACACTCCTAGCCGAATAAGAAGATTATTCATCTGCAAAATTAGATTTAGTGGGGGGAGACAAACAAATGTAAGAAAAAAATAGTTCTTATTCCAACCATTATAATCCCTGCGCTGTCCTCGCTATAAAGAATTAATTAGAAGCTTGTGGGAATGTATCAGATAGTTATTTCGGAATATTGAAAGAACATATATTCCAGGACTAATATCTGGCACTCCAATGCGATCTTTAATAATGCCCGATTTAATTACTTGTCCAGACATTGAAGTAAGATGAAATTGGAATTCTTTTACCCCTGGGCTAAAGAGCAATTCCCTGGATATCTGGTTGTACCCCATGAATGATTTATCCTCAGAAAGATATTGAATATTAATCGATGTCTTGATGCCCGGAGAACCATCAGTTGTTATGCTCTGAGCCTCCAGCAAAGAGCTTGAATTATTATAACTACACCAGGAGACCAGAAACTGCCCATCTACTCCCGTTGTCACACCGAGTAAATAATTGCTCATGCCCTGGTGGTCATCTACTTTTATAGGTTCATCTAATACCTCATTTCCATAAGCATCAAACATCTGATATTCTGTTTGATACAAATTAGAATCGCTGTCACAAACATCCTTATAAGCAGCTAAAATCGTGTCATTACATAATCCTAATTTAAAATTACCACCCCACATAGAGTATGGGTTATCAACCATTTCCTGCCCTCTTGAACCCCAAAGCAATTGGCCTTCCGGTGAAACACTTTGTCCATATACCTGTTCCCTCCTATCCTGAAAAGATGCGTAAACCACCCTAATATTCCCATCTGTACCTATATCAAATAAAATGGGCTCTCTTAAACCGTATCTTTGCATTATGGGTATTCCTTCCTCCTGCCATAATGGATATCCATCTGGATGGACCTTTTGTATACGATTCATATCACCATTCCAAATGCAATAAAGATTATCTACCTCATCCTTGATGACCTTTAGTCCTGACATCCCCCATTGTTTATAATCCAGTAAATATTTGTCATCCCATTCAAGGTCTCCCTCATTGTTAAACTTGTAAATAACTGCATATGAATCAATAAAATTAAATCCTGACTCAGTGGCTTCCTGGTTTATGTAGGTATAAGATACATAACACCCTCCTTCATTTGAGGGAATAATGTTTATATCGCGATCTAAACCAACAGTAGAGTCTTCAAAGAATAATTTCTTATAGCTCCAATCTACTACTCCACTTGAGCTGATTTTATATATGCTTAAATCTATTTTGTTTTCTATTCTATTATCCCATTGGACACTAAGAAATGCTTCATCATTTTCGTTAACACATAGACTAAAGTATTTAACACTACAATTTTGCCTGAACAGATCATCCTGAATGGACCATAGGGTATTACCGTTCTTATCAATCCTCAAAACGGTAACATAATATTTGTTGGTATTCCTTTTCCTCATAAGCTGAGTCAGGAAAGAGCCCGAAGTTACTGCCGGCCAGAAATTTCGCCAGCTAACAGAATTATTGATTACTTGAAAATCATCCGTTGAAAAAGGGTTATTATTATAGTTTATATTAAACCCTTTATAATCAAAAATGGAAATTTTTCTTTTAGTTGATGGATTACTTGTGTTTTCAGCCCAGGTAAATGTGAAGCATCCATCAGAAAATACTACCTCCGGATCGATGTGAGTTCTACACTCATCAATAATTAAGGGATTTTCAAAATCGTTAGACCACTGAGCAAAAGCTGGTAAACTAAAAATTAAAATCGCGTGAAAGATTAATATTTTTTTCACAAAACTTAAATGATTTGTTTAGGGGACATTCAAATATAATCAAAATCTGAGATAACTAATCACTCTTAAGAGCAAACTTGAGAGTTTTATCACTCTTGATCTTCACCCAAATGATAATATCTGTCCCCTCCAACCTCGAATCATATCCTATAAAATAATCCTTAATCTCGGTGAGGACCTTCCCTGCTATCTCAATAGAGATGGGATCATTTCCCCAATTCTCAATAACGATTACCGGATTAACAAGAGGTGATTTTTCGGAGGCAGCAATCTCGAAGCTCAGCTTTGAGGATTTACCGGTCTTCATGATCTTATACGCTCTTTCATCCATTGCATATTCACCACCTGTAAATCCTAATCCTGATTTTATTGACATTTCTGGTGCGTGCGACCAGAATCTTGCCATTTCGATCAAATCATCCATCTCAGCGTTCTGCATACCATACAGGGATGCCACGTAACTACGGCCACCTTCAACATCATGCATTACAGGATCAGAAATTGGAAAGCCGAGAAAAGAGGAGGGGCGGTCAGGAGCCTGAGTAACCCTACCATCACAATAGGCCTGACCAACAGGCCAATGATTACATGTACCCGGGTATCCCAGTCCGCCAATGGATCTGTCGGAGATATAATTCATATTGTTCCCTGGTTCAAATATGATAAATGGATCATATTCAGATTTAAAGTTGTGCTGCTGAATACTTGGATTATCCATAATATCAATATCCTTCTGCTTTCTCGGATTCTCAGTATAGAAAAGAGGAAGGATCTCACCATCAAGATTGGCCACTTTTAGCCAGTCTATTTCCATTACATCTCCCTGCATCTGTCCGGGTTCTGTTAATGGTATAGTTTCCTGAAACTGAACGGGGCGACCAAAATAATCAGTTTTCCAGCTAATTTTACGAATAGCAGCAGCATCAGGATAAACATAATAATATTCATCTATCCATACCTCCCACCCGGTTTTTTCATCTGCCATCCAATGTGTATCATAAGCACTTACCGGAGCATAACGCCAGTGAATTACTTTACGTGCCGGGGTATTTTCAATTATCCTTACATGTGAATACCGGCAATGGCGATCCTGCATATGCTCCTTACATCCCTCTTCATCATTCCACGTTTCAACACTTTGGTCGCACATCCATAGATTATTGTCAGTAACCCAGGCCGGTGAGAAACGAGTCCCCCTCCAGAAGATCAATTTGACGGGCGAATCCTTGAAAGTCACCACAATATCCGGGTCGTCGCCTACCGGCCATTGATCATCCCATTCTTTATAGTATTTCAAATTAGTATAATAGGCTTGAAAATCACCAGTAGATTCAACCCTGGGCAGATGGCGTGGATCGATTTCCGGAGCACTAAGCTTTGAAACATCTACCTTTGAATAGCTTCCCCCAAGTTGGTCTGTACTTAATGCTTCATTGTAAACATTTAAGTCATCCAGGATGCAATCCAGAGAGAACCAATAGGGTGTTATTCCATTTTCACCTATTCTGTTTGAAGGGAATACAGCAGTATAATTCATCCCTATCCTGATTTCTTCTTTTGACGAAAAAGCCGGCTTCCCGCTTACATTATATTCTGAAACCTCCTTGCCGTTCATGTAAAGTAACAAGCCCTTACCTGTCTCATACACAGCAGCAACATGAGTCCACTCCCTTAATGGGACTGTTTCATCGGATATACATGTATGCATATTTTTACCTGCATGCATTTTAAGGGCAAGCTCCCCTCTTGGGCCAATCTCAAAAGAAAACCCGCCAGTTTCTTCTTTCATCTGTGTAATCACCGGACACCAGTTCCATGGGTAAGCAGCCACGGCTACCCAGGCTTCTATGGTAAATGAAGAGTTAAGATCAGAAAACAATTCCGGCTTTTCTGTAATCAGCGTCGTAAAGCCATCAAGCTTGAGAGCTGTTCCCTCAACTCCATTAACCATGCGGAAATTTCCTTCTATATTTTCAGGATCAGAATTAAAATCCCAGGATTTTAATGGCTTGAGAACCTGTGAAAAACCGCTTTGGAAAATCATTAAAAGGAGAAAAGTGACAAGAATAGTTTTTGTTTTCATAACACTGGCATTTGAGATATTTTGCAATGCATAAAACTAGAAAATTTTGTGGGGAAAGATGTGCCCTATATTTGCTGAAAACCTGCAACTTGTTACACGGACGGGCATCCCGATAAACCGGGATTTCACAAGCTCAACAAGCACCGTCTCTACGAATATTATATGATTGCCAGCAAACGGACGGGCACTAGGCACCGTCCCTACGAAATTTCTTCTAATATATTAGGATTTCGTTTAGGCCGGTTTTTATATCCTCCAGACCTTCTTCCGCCATATTCACAATTTCCACATCATCTGCTGCCCTCCGAAATGATCTTATATATTCAGCTTTTTTAAGGTTTTCAAAATAGGCTAGCAAAGACTGCTCTATTATCTTATTTGTGGAAACCTTAAACCTCTCAGCATACTCTTCCACCTGAGCCAGAAGATCAGATGGCAGCGAACTAGTAAAATTAACTGACTTCCTCATTATAAGTATAATTTTAAGGTAAATTTAATTCATATAAGAACAACTCGCAACACGTAACCCGCAATATTCTTCTTATATTTGAGAGTCCTCCTTCTTTTTAAAACTAACCTATGAAAAAGATTGTTTTCCTGCTTGCCTTTATTATTGGCTTGCATGCCTGTAACTCTGATGGGGATGAAACTCTCACAATAAATAAAAATGGAGATGAGAATGAATATCTGGTCCATTTAAAAAAGGTCAAGGACTCCTTATCAATTAAGACTTCTGATTTTGCAGATAATTTTCAGTTCGTTCCACTGGAAACCAAAAAGGAGTGTTTTCTAGATTACGTTTATGCCTATATTACCGATAGCTACATTTTGGTTCAAAAACATAAGCATGGAATTTTGCAATTCGATCAGGAGGGAAAGTTCTTAAGAACTCTTGTTGATTACGGTAAAGGGCCTCTGGAGTTTATCAAAGGTGCCTGGACTGTTGATGAAGAAAAGCAGATTCTTTATCTATCAGATATGGGCAAGCCAGACTA
>CAYXQX010000207.1:5607-6906 GCA_964467485.1 uncultured Porphyromonadaceae bacterium
GATACAATTTTCTCAATCAAAAATGAAATGATGATTCCCTATATGCTTTTTGATTTTGGGGAAGTGAATCCTCCAAGCAATGATTACGTAGGACACAAAAGCATGAGTTTATACTTTGAAGTTAATTCGTGGGTTCAATTCAAGAACTTTTACATCACCAAGATTGAAAATAGAGGAGACGGTAATTTAATTTCTATAACTTCTGGGGCACTAGCTAATTACACTCTTGACAAAAAAACTTCCAAAGTTTATAACTCTGGTGATTTAGTATTTATTCCAACAAACCATTCTTTTACGAGTCAGGAATATCAATCTCTAAGTATCCAGGAAAATGGAAAAGTTCATTACTCATATCAAGCTCTCGACCTGATTGAACAGGCAGAAAAAGCCCTGGCAGATCCTGAATTTAGGGATCCCTATAGATCCCAATTAGAAAAAGTGGTTAGTGAGCTTGATGAAAACAGCAACCCTGTATTAATAGTTGGGAAACTTCAAAAATAAAATGCCCCAACACGCAACACGCAACACGCAACACGCAACAAGGACGGGCATCCCGATAAACCGGGATTTCGCAAGCTCAACAAGCACCGTCCCTACAATCCTGCATCCTGCTACCTGCTACCTGTAAAATTTTACTTATTTTCGATTCCCAAATATGATTCATATGAAAACTTCACTCACCCTTGCATTACTATTTGTTTTTCAAGTATTTGCAACTGCCCAAACAATTGATCCAATAGCCAATCCGTGGCATTATGTTGAGAATATTGATGTCATAGAATATAATAAACTCCCGGCCCATGCATGGGTAAATCCTGATCCCTCATTTATGCAATCCCTGGATGGCGACTGGCATTTCAAATGGGTAAGGTCACCCAAAGACCGTCCGACAACTTTTATCATGCCTAAGTTTGATATTAGTGGCTGGGATCTCATTCCAGTTCCATCAAACTGGGAAGTTCAGGGCTATGGTTTGCCGATTTACGTGAATCATCAATATGAATTTGCCGATTACAAGGCCCCTATGTCAGATGAGATGGAATTTGTTGATCGTATATATCCCAAGAACCCGGGTAAAGTTCCCCATGAGTATAATCCTGTGGGATCTTATCGAAGGGATTTTAATGTGGATAGGGAATGGCTGGACAGGGAAGTGATCCTCCACATAGGAGCGATGAAATCCGGGGGATTCGTGTGGATCAATGGTGAGTTCACAGGCTATTCCCAGGGAAGCAAATTACCTTCGGAATTCAACATTACTCCCTACCTCAAAACCGGGAAAAACACCATAGCTCTTCA
>CAYXQX010000208.1:0-6882 GCA_964467485.1 uncultured Porphyromonadaceae bacterium
CCAATCCAGGCGGATCAAATCGAATAGACTTTATATACTTCAAAGGCCAGAAGCTACAGTTAATTGAATACAAGCCTATTATTCCTGATTTTAAAGGCCGGTCTGCAAAGACCCCCGGATATCCTTCAGACCACCTGGGGATCATGGCAAGATTTAAGTTCAACTAATTTCCCTGTTTGTTGATGATTTTAACACAGTTAAAGGCAACAATAATTTAGAATATTATGAAAGGCAAAACATTATTTATTTGGGCGATGACTCTGGTACTATGGATACGGGTGAAGACAAACCCGATACACATCCTGTATATAATGGTTTGGCTGATTTCGACCAATACCGTTCGGAGCAGGCTCAATGGCTTCAAAAGGAAGTTCAGAGTGATGAGTTTGAAATTACTTCAGGGATTCAATAATATCAAGATCAAATATGAGAACACGATGTAGTGTTAAGAGACTTTATTGTTGCGCCTTAATGATTGCAATAAGCCTGTTTACCTTTAATAAGGCATATTCCCAAACAATGAGTCGATCGGATCGCTTATTCATAAAACATGGATTACAATATCAGGTTTGGGCCTTTGGGGATGGAACCTTTGTGGGTAGGGGAGGTACTTATAACACCGATAATACTACTGGTCGTTACATCAGGATACAATCACAGTATCCATGCCAAATGGTTTTAGCAGAAGTTCAAGTTTATAATTCTTCGGATACCAATGTGGCCTATGGTAAACCTGCTTTTCAAAGTAGTACTAATAGTTATTCGGTAGCATCCAGGGCTGTTGATGGAAATACCAGCGGTGAAGAAAATGATAAATCAATGGCTCAAACCCTTGATGAGTTTTCTCCGTGGTGGGAAGTAGATCTGGAAAGGAATATTGTAGTTAAAAATATAAGAATCTGGACTGAGGGATGGTCTGATGACAGGCTGGCCAACATAAAAATATTTATCTCCGAATCACCTTTTGAGGCTAATCAAACACTAGAGCAGATATCATTAAATCCAAATGTTCATACGGTTCAAATACCACCAAATCCCAGGGAATTTCCCAGAGGTGCAGAATGGAGCGACCTGAAGTTTACTGCTCCTACATGGTATCAAAGGCCCATGTTTAACAAAGAATTCTTTGATGAATTTCCATCATCGCAATGGTCAATAGAGAAAGCACCCTATGGTGATCACCTGTTCAGAGGGCCTAATACTGAGGAAAAGGCGAGAGGCTTTTTACGTGATGAACAAGTAAACAGAATCGATCAACTGACCACAATTGGCTTTGGAGATGAAGAGCATTATTCTGCTTCAATGGTTGATTATGTAAAAGAATGGTTCGACCTATCCAGAGAAAAATATCCGGATGTACTAGTTCATAACAATCAGTACTTCTATCAGTGGGATCAAAGTCAGATGCGCTTTTTTCTCAAAACGGCTATGCCTGATTTTATTTCATATGACTGGTATTATTATGGTGATGAGATCGAGGATGGATATTCAATAATTCATAAACTTGTTGGTAACCTGGCCTGGTATAGAAAATTAGCTTTTGAGGGGCATGATTTGAGGGGTAACAAACCAATCAATTATGGATTCTATCTGCAGGGGTTTAAGGAGGATGGTTATGTTTTATCTGAATCACAATTGAATCTTCACGTTTATGCCCCACTACTCATTGGATGTAAATGGCTAAATATCTTTAGGTATGTTAAAGAAAATGGCAATAATTTCTATTTTCATGACACACGCAACAATCTAAGTGCTCTTTATACCTACTTTGCAAATGTTGGAACAGAGATAAGAAATCTCGGTCCTCATCTTTGTAGGTTAAGATCAACCAGCTTGACTTCAGTTTCAGGTGAGATTAGTAAGGGAAAAATACCTATTAGATTCAACAGGTGGAATTCTTCCTATGATCCCTATATTACTGATATTAATGCCACTAATACTGGTTCAGAATGGGATGGGAAAAGTGGAGACGTTTTCATTGGGTATTTTAAACCAGTTCCAGGAATCAACGATACCCCGGATATAGATATGTCTCCTGTGCATCATGAAGATGCTCACTATTTTATGATTGTGAATGCCCTGGCCTCCAGAAATACTAATAATTCTCTTTCAAATCCGGGTGGGACAGCAGATAAGACAAGGCAAAGCATCAAGCTCGACATTGACTTTGGAGTTTACGCAGTTGATCAACTGATGAGAGTGAATAGCCAAACTGGAGAAGTAGAAAATGTACCCTTACAGCAGGTAAACGGACAAAAATATACAGTAAGCTTATCCTACGACGGAGGTAAAGGTGACTTATTCTTCTGGAAAAATGCCCATTCTAAAATCCTTTCAAGTACATCATCACTTCAAACTGGAGAATACGATCTGAATATTTATCCAAATCCAGCTGAGAGTGCACAAAACTTAATGGTCAAAGTTTCAAGTCCGGTTAATGGCACTGCAACATTTAGCCTATTTGACATGGTAGGGATGGAGATATCTACTGCAGAAAGTTCTGCAATTAGCAGTGGGATCTCAACCATCCCATTTATGTTCTCGAATATTCCTGTCGGTAGTTATTTGCTTCGCATGGATATGAATGACAAGATGCTTTCTAAAAAACTAATTATAAGCGAGTAATGACTTTTATTTTATGATAATTTGATATTGAAATAATGAGAGTAGTATCAAAGAAAACAGTAATGGACAATAGCTTAAATCATCTTACTATATTCATATTTATTCTGCTTTTCACTTGTTCTTGTGGAAATAGGAACATAAAATCTGTTGAAGGGGTATCCATTGATGAACCGGAGGCACCTCAATTAGTTACCCCTGTTCAAAATTGGGATGGAATTGAACCTGATCTACAAATCGGATGGGGAAGCAGCAATACCAGATATCATCGTGAATATATCCCTGAGATTAAAACTTGTGATACGATTACCTATGAGGGATGGAAGAACGAGCGTATCTCTGCCCAGGCAATAATGTGGTCTAAGGAGGAAGTAAAGAATATAACTGTTGAGGCTAAAGACCTGAAATCAGTTAGTGGGAGCATAAGTGCCAAAAATATAAAGCATTATTATGTCAGAAATGTTCTTGCAGATGAGTTTTTGGGGGGATGTGGCTATAAGACTAAAAGTAAAGAGACAGCTCATCTGCTTGCTGATTGCCTCGAAGAACTGGAGGCTTTTAATCTCAGGGAAAGGTCAACCAGGGGGATATGGTTCAGTATTGATATACCTGCTGATGCAGAAGCTGGAGTATACAGTGGTGAAATAACAATTAGTCTTGATGGTAAAGCATATAAAACGCTTGACATAAAGTTCATTGTAAAAGATAGATTGCTGCCGGAACCAGCAAATTGGACATACCATCTCGATCTGTGGCAAAATCCTTTTGCTGTTGCCAGAGTACATAATGTTGACCTATGGTCTGATAAACATTTTGAATTGATGCTTCCTTTATACAAGCTACTGGCTGAGGCAGGACAAAAATGTATTACTGCCACAATTGTAGACTCCCCGTGGGGTGGACAATCCTTTGATCCTTATGGCTCAATGGTAGAAAGCCAATTGAAAGCCAATGGGGAATGGAGTTTTGATTACACTGTGTTTGATAGGTGGGTAAATTTTATGATGGAACTTGGTATCAATAAGCAGATTAATTGTTATTCAATGATTCCATGGGGAAATCGATTGACTTATTATGACGAAAAACTTGGCTGTGACACCTTCCTGGTAGCTCCAGCTACTTCTCAGGCATTTGCAGATTATTGGATTCCCTTTCTTAATGATTTCAAGGGGCATCTCAAAGACAAGAAATGGTTCAATAAAACCACTATTGCCATGGATGAACGCCCTAATAAGGATATGAAGCGAGCCATAGAGCTGGTTAATGAGCATGCAGGATTGAAAGTCACATCAGCTGCAAATTACGACCCGGGACTGTCTGATAAGGTTTATGATTTGAGTGTTGCATCACGTCATATCTTACCTGAGGCAATCCTTGAGCAAAGAAGAAATGAAGGTCAGATCACTACTTATTATGTTTGCTGCAGTGCAGAATATCCTAACAATTTCACCTTTTCACCTCCTGTTGAAGGTGTATGGCAAGCTTGGTACGCATACTCCTGCAATCTTGACGGATTTCTCAGATGGGCTTACAATTCATGGGTTGAGCAACCATTAACAGATACGCGATTTAGAACCTGGCCAGCTGGGGATACATTCTTTGTTTACCCGGGTGCTAAAACTTCAATTCGTTTCGAAAAACTCAGGGAAGGGATACAGGATTTTGAAAAACTGAGGATTATTACAAATCAACTTAAGAAAGAAGGAACACCTGAAACTGCTAGCAAGTTAGCAGTAATTGATCAACTACTTAAAGAGTTTACAACTGAATCAATTACGGAAGGAAAAGCACTAACAACTGTTCTAAAAGGGAAAGATTTTATTAATTCATTGTAATATTCCAGTAATGCTTATTATCTTTTACAAGAACTAAATCTTTTAATATTAATCGCAAAGTACAACAACATGTTGCTGGACAAAGTAAAAGTCGCAATAGTGCTTCTTATCATCATTCTTTCAGGATGCAAAACGTCTAATGAAGTTATTCAAACCGACAAAAGCTATGAAAGATCATGGGAAAGTGGAGCCACAGAAGGTTTTTGTGAAATGGTCAATTATGGGGTAAAAGAACTTGGATTGGGTGTTCCATTATCACCCCAGGAAATGGACAAGTTCCTGCCCTATGCTGAAAAAACAGCTCAAAGGCATAATGTTTCTTTATATCGGGAAACAGACCTGATTGATACCGACCTTTTTACACGAGGTATTGCTAAAGGAAGAGATGTATTACTGATCCACAACGGAGCTACACTCACAAAATATATGGATCTTAAGGCTGATAGACAAAAACTCAAGGAATCAGGTGAGTATTTCGGTAAGGCCCGGGAAGAAATAGCCAGACGCTTTGGCCGGCTTTTAAGCTACACCCCCAGAACCATAAACAATCAATTGGTTCTGCATACAGATTTTAGAACAATGTATCATTTTGGAATTAAGGGAAGTAATCTATTGTTGTACTATAAAGACCTTACCAAGGCAACACGATTTTATACTGAGATTCTGGGCTTAGATCTGGTCGCTGATAACAAAGACTCTAAAGTGGTGCAAATGACTGATAAATCATTTCTAACCCTGGTAGATGCTTCCTCTGCTCCGGAGTATGCAAATGAACCAAAGGCGGTGGCTCTGGCCTTTGTTACCAACCAGCCGGCTGAATGGTATGAGTACCTCAAAGAGCAGAATGTTGAGATCAAGCACAAATACAAGGCTGTAGATGGCCGGCCCTATCATAGCTTTGTAATAGCAGATACTGAGGGTTATTTACTGGAATTTGAAAGGTTTAACCAACACCCTCAAAATGAGGATCTGATACCAATTCTAAAAAATAATGAAGTGATCTACCCTAAAACCAAATCTTCTGACAAGCTTAGCTTAAATTCAACTATAACCTGGCTTTATTATAAAGATCTGTTGAATATGCAGAATTTCTATCAGGATGTATTAGGATTAGAGATGATCGTTGATCAGGGATGGGTAAAAATTTATCAATCATCAGAAACCGGGTTTATTGGATTAGTCGACGAGAAGCGAGGGATGCACAACTTCTCTGAGAGGAAGGCAGTTAACATTTCATTTATTGTGGATGATCTTGACGGCTGGTATGATTATGCCAAAAAGAATCAGGTGTTCGAATTTATTTCAACAAATGCTGATACTGACACACAAAACCCCATTCAATCCTTTAGGGGTGCTGATCCGGAAGAATATCATATGCGCTTTGTGAATGGCTTAAAGGACAAATAACTATTGGCTGGCCAGGAAATTACAACCCTAATGAAAGATTTAAATAATTTGAAAAGCTATCAATTGAAAATCAAATCCTTATGCGTAACATCCTTATTATATTAAGCTTACTTGTTTCAATATTACCAGCTACGGCACAGAGAAACACCAATGTTGGTAGAATGGTTCAAGACAATAACAGGGGAGCCTATTTCTTTAATACCATAGTTAAAGAGATAAATGAAACCAAAAACAAGTCTAAGTCGAAACCGCTTGAGACGAGTTTTCAAATGGATCAATCTGCTCTTGATCTTCCAAATAACAGGTCCTTTTATAAAACCGTATGGGCTCAACCTTCGGAGTCTCAAGGCGTAACCAGCGCATGCTGGTGTTTTTCAAGCACATCTCTGTATGAATCCGAGATTTATAGAATTCACGGTCTAAAAGTAGAACTGTCAGAAATTTATATTGTTTACTGTGAGTACCTCCTTAAAGTTAAAGGGTTCATTGAAAGTAGGGGACAAACTGTTTTTTCAGCAGGTTCAAAAGGCAACGCTTTGGTGCGGGTAATGAATGAGTATGGGGTGGTTCCGGTAAGTGCCTATTCAGGAAAACCTCATAGAGGACGATTCCATTCTCATACGAGCATGATTAAAGAGATGAAATTCTATTTGAATTCTTTGAAAACCTCTAACGCTTGGAATGAAAAGACAGCCCTGGAGACCTTTAAAAGTATAATGGATCATCATATAGGGACTCCTCCCTCGGGGTTTATGGTAGATGGTAAAAGTTATACTCCGCAGAGTTACCTAAAGGATTATCTGAGGATAGACCCCAATAATTTTGTTGATGTTCTTTCATTCAAAAAGTATCCTTTTGGGGAGCAGGTAGAGTTCGAAGTAAGCGATAACTGGTGGCACAGTGCTGATTATTACAATGTTCCTCTGGATGATTTTATGCCTGCGAGTAAAAAGGCAATCAAAAACGGCTATTCCGTGAGACTCGGTTGCGATTTTTCTGCATCTGGAGTTAACTACGA
>CAYXQX010000209.1:0-6859 GCA_964467485.1 uncultured Porphyromonadaceae bacterium
AAGAAAAGGGGGAAAAAATTGAGATGTTTGAAATGGGGTATGACTCGGGGATTCGAGATTTTGCCGGGAAGATAGATTTTGATTATCTGCCTAACCCCAAGCATTCTATAAAATTTGGATACAACCACATATACCATATTTTTAGTCCGGGTGTCACAATTTTCCGCATGGACGAAAAAAATCTGAACGAACCAGTTGACACAACCTTTGGAAACAAGGAGATTAAGGCTCATGAATACGCCTTGTATGCCGAGGATGACTGGGAGATTGGGACACGATTCAAAGCTAACGTGGGTCTTCATTTTTCAGGCTTTATGGTTGATGATAGTTCGTATACAGCTTGGCAACCACGAATTTCTGCTCGATATCTGGTAACGGAAAACCTGAGTGTGAAAGCGGCTTATACGCATATGACTCAGTATATTCATCTGCTTACAAATTCTACTATTGGAATGCCGACAGATTTATGGGTACCATCAACAGCTGTCATCAGACCGCAAAAATCTATTCAATATGCTCTGGGACTGGCCTATGAGATTAAAGATGGGATTGAGGTAAGTATTGAAGGTTATTATAAAACAATGGCCAATATTATTGAATATAAGGAAGGTTCAAGCTTCTTTAGCTTTAGCGACGATTGGCAGGATAAACTGGAATTTGGAGTAGGAGAGGCTTATGGAGGCGAATTATTAATCAGGAAACAATATGGAAAAACTACTGGTTGGGTGGGGTACACCTTAGCCTGGTCGAATAGGAAATTTGAAAATATTAGTTTCGGAGAATGGTTCCCTTATCGTTATGATAGAAGGCATGATATATCGATTGTTGTAAATCATAAAATCAAGGAGAATATTGATATCGGGGTGACCTGGGTTTTTGGAACCGGGAATGCAGTGACATTACCCTTGGAAAAATATAATGAAATAGGCGGAAGCTCTTGGGGCGTTTCTTTTGAAGATGGGTCACAGCCTGGTGATGAAAATGGCTATTATGCTAATATGATAGATTACTTTGAGAAGAGAAATTCTTATCGTATGCCTGCATACCACAGGCTTGACGTTGGCGTGAATTTTAGGAAGGACACAAAATGGGGCGAACGAACCTGGTCATTTGGTGTTTATAATGCCTATAACAGGAAGAATCCTTTTTTCTTGAGTTTTGACACTGAATACAGTGATTTTAATGAACCACCGCAGACTGTACTCAAACAATATAGCTTGTTCCCAATAATTCCATCTATTAGCTTTAGTTTTAAAATAAGATAAACTTAGGAATGGAAATGAAAAAATCAATATATCTAATCTTGCTTATTGGGCTGATTATTAGTTCATGTGAGAAAATTATTGATATTGATGTTCCTGATAAATCACGAAAAATTGTAGTTAATTCCATCATTGATCCTGAAAGTGAATTTTCAATAAAACTTACTCAGAGCAAGTCAATATTAGAGGATAATATGGTGATGATACTGAAAGATGCTGAAGCTAAGGTGTTTGAGGATGATGCTTTAGTTGGCACAATGGAGTACTTAGACTTTGATCAATACACATTAAATAATTTTTATCCCTCCATTGGTAAGTCGTATAGAATTGAGGTTAATCATCCTGTATTGCAGTCAGTTAGTGCAGATATAAGCATTCCTGATCCTGTTGAGATTATTGAGATGGATACATCCACGAGTATTGGTGAATGGGGGGATAAGGCTTATAATGTTAATATTGCAATTAACGATCCTCCAGGCAGAAATTACTATGCTGTTTCAATCACTCTAACAAATCGAGTTTTTGATTGGGGGAATCAGGTTTTTCTTGATAGCACAGAAACTTATAGTGCCTATTTGAATACTTTAAGCGATACGGAGACTGGCTTTGGAGATGGTCTTGTGGATAATGATTTAAGCTATTATATTGACGGCAAGCTCTTTTTTTCTGATGAAATTTTCTCCGTACAAGGCGATCGTAAGGAACTGGCATTAGAGTATTATATTTATTCACCAGGAGATTCTGTGCATGTTGATGTTCGTTTAGACCATATTGCCCCATCTTACTACTTTTATTCTGTTTCTAAACAGAAATACTATCAAGCTGACGGAAATCCTTTTGCTGAACCGGTGCAGGTATACAGTAATATCCAAAATGGATTCGGCTTGTTTTCATCATATTCAAGAACCAGCAGAAAGTATTCAGTCTTAAGCGAAGGCGATAGATAATTTTGTATCTATCTTGTAACATCTTTGTACGTTAATCGTCTACCCATTGATGACAGCTAAGGAATTCAATACATCAGTAGTTCCAATGAACCCAAAATTGTTCAGGTATGCCTATAGGTTCCTGGAAGACAGGGATGAAGCACAGGATGCCGTTCAGGAGGTTTTTGTTAAGTTGTGGAGAATGAGAGATAAGATGACAGAAATAAAAAATATCGAAGCTTTTGCCGTGAGAATAACACGGAACTACTGTCTGGATGTGATAAAATCCAGACGCACGGTAAGCCTTGATGTTAATGATTATTTCAAAGACAGGATAGCAGACACAGGGGATCCTCATGAACAGTTGGTGCAGTCAGACACAATGAAGGAACTGGGACGCATTATGCAGGAATTGCCTGAGCCTCAAAGATCTGTCATCAGGATGAGGGATGTGGAAGGATATTCCAACGAGGAGGTTGGAGAGGTACTTGGTTTAACGACCGGAAATGTACGGGTTGTTTTATCCAGGGCAAGAAAAAAAATTCGTGAATCTTTTATACAAATGTATCATGGAACGGGATCAGATAGTCGCTTTGTTACAGAAATACTATAAGGGTATGAGCAGCCAGGAAGAGGAAAAGGAACTTTTAGAATTCTTTGCGGAACAAGATGTTCCCGAAGAATTTGATGTTGACCAGAAGCATTTTTTGGCAATGGCGGATATGCAGAAAGAAGATATTGAGGTTCCTGCCGATCTTGAAGCAAATATTTTGGCCAGGTTGGCTGTCGAACAAAAGCCTGCAAGAAGGCTCAATTCCAGAATGTTATATACAATAACCAGTGTGGCCGCCGGATTGGCTTTATTGTTATCCACCTTTATGTATATTAATAGGCAACCAAACCTTGGGACCTATGATGATCCGCAAATAGCATACGCAGAAACCAAAGAAGCACTGGAGATGGTTTCTAAGATCTTCAATCAGGGTACAGAAAAATTATCCGGTCTCAACGAAATGGACAAAGCAATGCAACCTTTAAATATTTTGGGTAAAGTAAATCTGGTTTCTGATAATCTAAAATACCTGAGTAAGTTCGGAGAGGGGGGTGACAGCTCTAAATAATTGTTAATTGTTTCCCGAGTAAACTCGGGACCAGCATAGCTGGAATGGTTAATGTTAGTTGATAAGTCATATTTGATTATCATTGTTATATGAAAGGATTGTTATGAAAAAGTTTGTTTTTACTATTGTTGTGTTACTGGGCACCTTGTCATTGTCGGCTCAAAGTAAGGTGGTTGATAAGCTTTTTGAGAAGTATAGTGAAAGAGATGGTTTTACCACTGTTGTGATCACAAAGCATATGTTCAATTTGTTTAGTAACGTTGAAACTGAGGCTGATGATGAGTACATGAATATGATAAAAAACCTCAAGAACATAAGAATTCTGACAGGGCCAGAAAATAGTGAGGAGGGAGTGAATTTTTATGATGAAATAATGAAAGAGCTTCCTAAAAAAGAGTACGAGGAATTAATGGTAATTCATGACAGCGATAAGGATATAAAGTTTTTGGTTAAGGAAGAGAATAATATTGTTTCTGAGCTCTTGATGGTTATAGGCAGTAAGACAGATAATGTTTTAATTTCTATCACAGGAAATATTGATATGAAGTCGATATCCAAACTATCAAAAAGCATGGGAATTCAAGGCATGGAGAACCTTGATAAGATTGATGAAAATAAGAAAGAGAAGTGATATCAACTTTTCGTGTTACCTATAATGTGTTAATAATTCGAACCATGAAGAATTTTAAATTGTATTTCCTGACCGGACTAATTGTAGCCGGTCTTTTTGCTTGTGAAAGTCAGAAAAAAATAAGCGACGTTATATATGACAAGTATAATGGACAGTCGGGTTTTTCTATGATTGCCCTTCCCCCAAATTTTGTAGATAAATTCGTTGATGAGAATGAAACAGAGCAGAAGGAACTGCTCAATCAGATACGTGATTTGAGGGTGATGATTTTTGATGATGAGGTAGATGGCAAAAATGGGAAATCTGTATTCTCAGAGATTGACAAGCTTTTGGATAAGAGAGGTTTTGAAGAATTAATGAGTATTAACAAGAACGGTACTAAGGTAACTGTTCAGGTCAATCAGAAAAACGATGTAGTAAGAGAGATGCATGTAATGGTGAAGGGTGAAGATAAATTTTTCATCGCTAGTCTTATTGGCCGCATAGATCTTAACACCATCAATCAAGCCATGAATGAAATTGATTTCGATGATTTTGGCAGTATCAAAGGATTCACCGATGGTTTTGATTTTGATGATTTCAATCTGGGTTTTTAGGGTGCAATAGTCAGCTGAGTACTTTTTCCCCCATGAGTTCGAGGAATGTTTTCCTTCCCTTATTTTCTTAATTTTGCAGGATGAAATTTCCATGCCTGCAAAAGGTCCTGTTAATTGTGTTTTTCCTGATTGTTGGGCAACAGATGATTTTTGCTCAGTATTTTTCTGTAGGGAATGATCCTGCCAGAATCAATTGGAGGGAGATGCACAATGACAAGCTTAGTATAATTTATCCCGATTACTACGAACAAAAGGCCAGGGAGATGCTGCTGACGGGATCGCATATTATACCTTCTTCATCTAATTCCCTATTTATAAAACCATATAAAATTACGTCGCTCGTTCATCCCGAGACCATTGTCTCTAATGGTTGGACTATGTGGGTTCCCCGAAAAGTTGAGTTGTCTCCGATGCCTTCCTTGTACCCGATGGCCGAGATGTATACTGATCATCTGATGATACACGAGTTTCGGCATATTGCCCAACTTGATAAGATGGATCAGGGCCTGACAAAGGTGTTCGGTTGGTTTCTCGGCGATCAGGCTTCTGCCAGTGTTCAGGCCATTCATGTTGCCGATTGGGTGTCGGAAGGTGATGCAGTGTTGACTGAAACCCTTCTCAGTCGCTCCGGTAGAGGACGAAGTCCATTATTTACACAAGGGGTAAAAGCCCTGTTCTTGGATAGCTGTAATTACAAATTCGATAAAGCTAGATTTGGATCATATAAGGACTTTATTCCAAATCATTATGTGTTTGGATATAATTTGGTGTCTATGGTCAGAATTTTAGATCAGGATAATTTTTGGTCGGATATGATGGATAATGTTGCCCGAAAGCCATTGAGGGTATCAAATTATAATAGATTTCTTCACAAGAGGACAGGGTTTTGGCAGAGTGGATTATTTGAGCACACAAAAGAGTATCTGTGTAAATACTGGAAGGAGAACCCGGTTGAGCTAGGGACTTCACAGCTTAGTATGATCAATAATAATTTGTCGGATTATAGAAATTACCAGAAACCATATGCCGAGACCGATTCCAGCTGGATTTGTTTGAGGAATTCATATGATGATATTCCTGCTATTGTAAGAGTTTGGGAGAATGGCGATGAAGAAATTATTTGTCGTACTGGCAGCATAAATGAGGATTCATATTCATATTCATCGGGAAAGCTGTGCTGGGCACAGCAGATAGCCGATCCGAGATGGGATATGCGTTCGTATTCTGATATTTTTCTTTACGATATTTCTACAGGCAAGAAGGATAGAATAACTAAGAAACGGCGCTTTATATATCCTGTTCTGAATGCTGAAAAGACAAAAATTGCCTGTATTGAAGAAGGTGAAGATGGTTCTAGTCAACTGCTTATCATAGACATGGAGGGCAATGTCGACAGAAAGATAGCTGCGCCAAAAAATATTACAATAAGGCAGCCTGTGTGGTCAAAAGGTGGCTTGTCCTTGTATGTATTATTGAATGGACGTGCAGGTAAGAAACTTGCAAAATGGGATATTCAAAGCAGCGAGCTGGATATTTTATATGAATTTGGTTATAAGGAGATTAACCAATTGGCAAGGATGGATAATATTTTGCTGTTTACGGCTCCTATTGGAACATCTCAGGGCTTGTACGGATATGATCTGGACAAGGGATCTATAATGCAGATATTGGCTAATGAAGAAGGAGTGGCCTATCCCACTGTTCAACAAAACAATTTGGGGCTTTCTGTTTTTACAACTGCCGGTTATAGACCTGCAAGCCTGGAATTAGAAAAAGCTCAATGGGTAGAGGTAAGCGAGGTTGAAGATCTAAGTGAGCCTTTTCTTGAAAAGATTGAGAGGACGGGAAAGGAAAAACCTATAGTTTATGATTATCAGGATACTGCAGAATTAGTAAGCACTGAGTATAAAAAGTTTGATCATCTGTTTAATTTTCATTCATGGGCTCCGGTATTTTTGGATATAGACAATACCATGATCTACCCAGGTGCAATGGTAATGTCCCAAAATGATCTTAATAGCCTGGAAACATCAGTTGGTGTTAAACACAACAAGCAAAACAAGGGGCTTGATTACTTTGCTGATTTTAAGTATACCGGCTTGTACCCCGAGATCGGCATCGGTGTCGTTGGTGGTAAACGACTGGCCGACACACTATTGCTCAACAGGGATACTTTAACTAATGTCCAATACAAGGATGTGGCAACGAGTGTAAATGTTGGAATGCCATTATTTTTTTCAAAAGGAGCTTATTATCAGCGTATCCATCCCTACTTCAGCCTTTCTCATCACAAATCATTTGATGGTAGTAGTCTGGATCATCC